>CAIYFD010000362.1 GCA_903925425.1 uncultured Opitutia bacterium
CCTGCCGACCGCCAACCGGATCGCCCACGGCGACAATCCGACCTGCGGGGCTCAATGCAGCGTCTACCTGCGACTGGACGGCGATCGCATCGCGGACATCTCTTTCGATGGGTCAGGGTGTGCGATTTCCCAAGCCAGCGCGTCATTGATGACTTCGCAGCTCAAAGGGAAGACCGCGGCCGAGGCCACCAAGCTGTATGATGAATTCCGCCAGATCGTGACCACCGGTCAGGCCCCGGAGGAGATCAGCGACCTCGCGGCCTTCGCCGGCGTTCATGCATTTCCTGCTCGGATCAAGTGCGCCACGCTTGGCTGGCACGCGGCCTTGAACGCCCTGAAAGGCGATCCGGCGGCCGCCACGACCGAAAGCCACAACGACTGATCGTAAGCGCAAGTGCTGCACTGCGCTCGACGCCGCCGCAAATCCGGCTGCGTAGATGGCGCGATCGCGGCATAAACGTTTTCTCATTCGCACTTTTCCGATTCCGGGCCTCACTCAATCCGCACTCATGCCCAACTGGTCCAACGTCTGCGCCGACTTCCCCGCTCTGCACCAAAATGTGGGGAGCAAACCGCTGGTCTACCTCGACAACGCCGCCACCACCCAGAGGCCGCAGGCGGTCATTGACGCACTCGATCACTTCTACCGGCACGATAACGCCAACGTGCACCGCGGTCTCCATGCGCTCTCCATGCGGGCCACCGACGCTTACGAAGGCGCCCGCGCCCGCGTCGCCCGCTTCCTGAATGCGGCCGCCCCGGAGGAGATCATCTTCACCCGCGGCACCACGGAGTCGATCAACTTGGTCGCAGCCAGTTGGACCACGGTGAACCTCCGCCCGGGCGATGTCATCCTGCTCACCGAAATGGAGCACCACAGCAACTTGGTGCCCTGGCAGCTGGCCGCCAAGCGCACCGGCGCGACCCTGCGCTTTGTTCCGATCACCGGCGACGAAGGCCGGCTCGACCTTTCCCAGCTGGATCGGCTGCTGACGCCCGAGGTCAAACTTTTCGCCTTCACGCACGTTTCGAACACCCTCGGCACCATCAATCCGGCCGCCGAACTCTGCGCCAAGGCCCGCACGCTCGGGATCGTGACCGTCGTGGATGGAGCCCAGTCGATCGGACACCTGCCCGTCGACGTGCGAGCGATCGGTTGCGACTTTTTCGCCTTTTCCGGGCACAAAATGGGCGGCCCCACGGGGATCGGTGGCCTTTATGGCCGGCGCGAGCTGCTGGATATCATGCCGCCATGGCAGGGGGGCGGAGGCATGATCAGTCACGTCGACTTCCTCGAGAGCCGCTGGAAACCCTCTCCGGAGCGCTTTGAGGCCGGCACGCCCAACATCGCCGACGCCATCGCCTTGGGGGCTGCCTGCGACTATCTCGACGGACTGGGCCGCGACCGCATCGCCGCCCACGACCGGGAATTAGCCGAACTCGCGCACCAACGGCTGTCCGTTCTGCCCGGCATCCGCCTGCTGGGCCCGGCCCATGGCCGCAGCAGCGTGGTGAGCTTTGCCTTCACCGATATCCACGCCCACGACATCGTGACCTTTGCCGACGAGGACGGCGTGGCGCTGCGGGGCGGCCATCACTGCAACCAGCCCCTGATGCGCAAACTCGGACTGACCGGCACCACGCGGGCCAGCTTCTACGTTTACAACAACGCCGGTGAGGTCGAAACCTTGGTCGCCACCCTGCAGAAAATCCTGAAGTTCTTCCGCTGACCCCTTGCCTGGGCATGCATCCTGCGGTCGGCGGATTAAAAATCACACTACCGTTCGGTCCGGCAAAAATCCGCCACTTTTGCCTTTGATCCGTCAGGATTATTCCGCACCGTGCGAGACCAATCCTTACTCACCGGTCACCCCTCGTTACTCACGGACACATCCCGTCCCAGTCCTACCGCCAGTTCCCTCTCATGAGCACACCTGCTACCCGCGAAAACCAACCCTCCGCGAAGTCGTCGCCCGCCCGCACCAAGCCGAAGTACCCCGGCATCCGTGTCACGTGCAACGGCAACTATCTGGTCACGCAATATGTCGAGACCCGCATCACCGAGGGAGGTGTGTTTTATCCGATCACGCCTTCGACCGAGGGCGGTGAAATCTATCAGGCGTCCTTTGCTTCCGGCGAACTGAACGTCTGGGGCCAGCAGAAGGTCGCCGCCGAGACCGAGGGCGAGCATGCCGCGCAGGGTGGCGCGACCGCCTACGCCGTCACCGGCCGCCGCACCGTCAATTTCACCTCCGGCCAGGGCATCGTTTACGCGATGGAGCAGTATTTCCATGCGCCGGGCAAACTCTCGACCATGGTGCTGGAGGTCGGCGCCCGCGCCCTCACGAAGCACGCCCTCAACGTCCACTGCGGCCACGACGACTTCAACGCCGCCCTCGACACCGGCTGGACCATGCTGATGGCCCGCGACGCCCAGCAGGCCGCCGACCAGGCGATCATCCTGCGCCGGGTCAGCGAACTCGCCCTCAACCCGGGCATGAACATTCAGGACGGCATGCTCACGACGCACTCGGAGCGCATGTACCTCGCCCCCGAGGCCGAGTTCCTCCGCGAGTTCCTCGGCGGCTGCGACGACCAGATCGACTGCCCCACCCCGGCCCAGCGCGAGCTCTTCGGACCCAAACGCCGCCGCGTGCCGCAGATGATGGACCTGAAGAACCCCGTCCTCCTCGGGCCAGTGCAGAACCAGGAGCACTACATGAACGGCGTGGTCGCCCGCCGGAACAACTTCAACGAGCCGATCCTCGGTTTCCTCGATGAGGCCTACACCGAGTTTGGCCGCCTCACCGGCCGCCACTACGGCGTCATCACCGAGTACAAGACCGAGGACGCCGACACTGTGTTCGTGTCCCTCGGCTGCGCCGCCGACAACATCGAGGCCGCCTGCGATTACCTGCGCGAACAGCGCAACGCCAAGGTCGGCTCGATCCACGTCAACGTCATCCGCCCCTTCCCCGAGGCCGCCGTCATCAACGCCCTCCGCGGCAAGAAGAACGTCATCATCCTCGAGCGCACCGACGAGGGCATGTCCGGCGACAACCCGCTGGCCCGCGACATCCGCGTCGCCCTTGGCAAGGCGGCCGAGGCCGTCAAGTTCGGCGGCAAGATCCCCTCCCTCACCCAGGCCGAGACCCCCCGCCTCTTCCGCGGCACCTACGGCCTCGGCTCCCGCGACTTCCGTCCCGAACACTCCATCGGCGCCTACGAGTACGCCACCGGTGCCTCCAAGCGCACCGACGGCCGCAGCGCCGCCGATGGCGAAAGCTTCTTCGTCCTCGGCGTCAACCACCCATACGCCGTCCTCAGCAAGGACACGCCTTCCCTCCTCCCCGATGGCGCGATCGCCGTCCGCTTCCACTCCATCGGCGGCTGGGGCATGATCACCACCGGCAAGAACCTCGGCTCGATCATCGGCGACTTCGGCCAGTTCATCTCCGAGCAGAGCCCATCCTTTGGCGCCGATGGCGTCCTGGAGGACAAGCTCTTCGTCATGGCGAATCCGAAGTACGGTTCCGAGAAGAAGGGCGCCCCGACCAACTACTACCTCACCGTCGCCCCCTCGTTCATCAAGGTGAACTGCGAGCTCAACCACGTCGACGTGGTGCTCTGCTGCGACCCCAAGGCCTTCACCCACACCAACCCGCTCGAGGGGCTCAAGAAGGGCGGCTCGCTCGTCTGGGAGTCCAACGAGTCCCCCGAGGTGGCTTGGCAGCGCGTGCCGGCAAAGCACCGCCAATTCGTTCAGGAAAACAACATCCGGGTGTTCATCCTCCCCGGCTTCGACATCGCCCGCAAGGCGACCAACCAGACCGAGCTGCAGCTGCGCATGCAGGGCAATTCGTTCCTCGGCGCCTTCTTCCGCGTCTCACCCTTCCTGAAGACCTTCGGCATCACCGAGGAGAATTTCCACAAGGTCGTCCTCAAGCAGTACGAGAAGAAGTTCGGCCGCTTCGGCGAGGCCGTCGTCGCCTCGAACATGACGGTCATGACCGAGGGCTTCTCCCGCGTCACCGAGATCAAGGTCGGCAAGACCGACGATCCCGACCGCTCCTCGATGCGCAACCCGCTGCAGGCCCCCCTCGGCGAGCATAACTTCACCCCGACCGCCGGCTGCGGCTCCTCCGGCTGCGGCAGCGTGGCCATGCCCGCCGCCCAGCCCGCCCGCGCGCCGCTCCAGACCATGGCGAAGTTCGACTCCGAGTTCCGCGCCGGCCTCGGCTACCACCAGCCCGCAGGCGCCCTCGCCTCCGTCGGCATCATGGGCGCCGGCACCGGTGCCACCCAGTCCAAGTACGTCGCCCGCCGCGAGACCCCGGTCTTCATCGCCGAAAACTGCACCCAGTGCATGGAGTGCATCACGGCTTGCCCCGACACCGCCCTGCCCAATATGGCGCAGGAGGTCAGCACCGTCCTCAAGACGGCCGTCAACAACTACGTCCGCGACCGCGACCAGCGCCTCAAGTTCGGCGCCGAGCTCGCCGGCATCGAGCAGCGCGCCCGCGCCAAGATGAACGAGTCGGTCAAGGCCAAGACCGACCTGCCCTTCAAGGACATCATCCGCGCCGAGGTCACCGCCCTCGCCACGATCTCGGACCAGTCCAAGACCGAGTTCACCAACATCATCGATAAGCTCCCGCTGTCCTACAGCAACGTCCCGGCGATTTTCCGCTCCATCGAGGGCAAGTCCCCCGGCGCCGGCGGCCTGTTCTCCATCTTCGTCTCCGACCTCTGCAAGGGTTGCGGCGAGTGCGTGCAGGTCTGCGGCGACCACGACGCCCTCCGCATGGTCCGCGAAACCGAGGAGCTCAACGCCGACCTCGCCACCGCCCAGGTGTTCTCGCGCCTCCTGCCCGACACCCCACAGAAGTACCTCGGCCTCTACAACGACGCCGACGCGGCGGGCTCCCGTGAGGCCGCCCTGCGCAACCATCTCATGGTGCGCCGCAACTACGAGGCCCTCGTCTCCGGCGACGGCGCCTGCGCCGGCTGCGGCGAGAAGAGCATCCTCCGCGCCGTCGCCAGCGTCACCGAGGCCTACATGCGGCCCCTCTACCACAAGAAGGCCGACCGCCTCCGCGCCAAGGCCGACCGCCTCGTCAAGGAAGGCACCGCCAAGCTCGCCGCCGTCAAGGCGCGCAGCGAGACGGAGTACAAGCTCTACAAGAAGTCCTTCGCCCACGTCATCATGGGCCTCGGCGGTGAGAACGACGAGGACACTGACATGCGTATCGCGGCCTACGAGGCCAAGCATGGCGGCATCACCGATACCCAGGTCCTCGGCGGCCTCACCGCGGTCCTCGAGCAAAACGCCTTCAACCACAAGGAACTCCAGTCCGTCGACGGTCACCGCGCGAACGGCATGTCCGTGATGATGATGGGCGCCAGCACGGGCTGCAATACGGTCTACGGTTCAACCGCTCCGGCCAACCCGCACCCCTATCCCTGGATGAACTCCCTCTTCCAGGACGGCGCCACCATCTCTTGGCTCATGGCCGAGTCGGTCATCGTCACCCACGCCCGCAGCTCAGTCTCGCCCGAGCGTTTGGTCGACGCCCTGCTCGATCGCAGCGTCGACGTCTCCACCGAGGAGGATTACTTCACCCTCACCCACCTCGACGACGCGCTGATGACCGACCAGGAAATTCGCGAGCTCCCGAAGGTCTGGGTTATCGGCGGCGACGGCGCCCTCGGTGACATCGGCTTCCAGAACGTTTCCAAGGTCATCCTCCAGAACCGTCCAAACGTGAAGATCCTGATGCTGGACACCCAGGTGTACTCCAACACCGGCGGCCAGAACTCGGACTCCTCCACGATGCTCGGCGGCTATGACATGAACCAGTTCGGCGTCGCCTCCCAAGGCAAGCTGATCGAAAAGAAGAACGTCGCCGAGGCCTTCACCAGCGGCCACGGCTCGCCCTTCGTCGCCCAAGTCTCAATGGCGAACGCCGCCAAGCTCTACAAGGCGTAGCTCGACGGTCTCGAGTACCGTGGCACCGGCTTCTTCCAGTGCTACACGACCTGCCAGCCCGAGCACGGCGTCGGCGACAACATGAGCTCCGACCAGGCCAAGATGGTCCGCGACTGCCGCGGCATGCCGGAGTTCGTCTACAACCCGCGCCGCGGCGAGTCCTCGCAGGAGGTCCTCGACCTCAAGGGCAACCCGAGCATCGACCGCGACTGGTGGCGCAACAAGTACGCGACCACCGGCGAGGAATACAGCTTCGGCGTCGGCCACTGGGCCCTCACCGAGGGCCGCTTCCGCAAGCATCTCAAGTCGATCAAGGAGGACGAGGCCGCCCAGCAGATCCTGATCGACGACATGCTCGCCTTCATTACCCAGGACGACGTGATCTATCGCCGCGTGTTCGACCCGAAGCACCGCAGCTTCGTCCCGAACTTCGGCTGTTACATCAAGGTCGAGACCGGCGGGAAGTTTAAGTACTACTCCGTCACCCGCCAGATGGTCCTGTTCGCGATCGAGCGCCGCAAGTCGTGGCGCATGCTCCAGAGCAAGGCCGGCATCGTGAACAAGGACTACCTCGCCCAGCGCGCCTTCCTCGCGAAGCTCGACAAGGGCGAAATCCCGCTGGCCGACGCCAAGGCAAAGGTCCGCGAGCTCATGGCCGCCGAGCTGGCCGCGATCGTGAAGTAAGCGACCCGGTTTTGTTTTCGAGCCCGGCCAACCCGCGAGGGTGGCCGGGCTTTTTCTTGGGAGGTCCAGTCGGCCCACTTCTGCAGACCGTCCGACCACTCCCCTCGCCATTCGACCACTGATCCCTTTGCCGCTTTACTCGATCGATTGATGCCGTTCCCTCTCAGGGGCACACCGCCCCGTGTGAACACCCGCATGGCCCCCTCCAAGGAATCCCTCGATCGTCTGAAAATTGACCGCACCGCCGAGCCGGCGGCCAAGCCACTCGGCCCGCGGGTCGCGGGAATTGTCGCCGCCGTCGTCGTGCTGGGCGGGGTCATCTGGTGGTTCCAGCGCCCCAAGCCTGCCGCTGTCCGCACCGCCGTCGCCCGCGAGATCTCCTCCACCGGCGGTTCCCGCACCCTGCTTAATGCCTCGGGCTACGTCACCGCCCGCCGCCTTGCCACCGTCTCCTCCAAGGTCACCGGTCGCGTCCTCGACGTCCTCATCGAGGAAGGCATGAAGGTCGAGGAAGGGCAGATCCTCGCCCACCTCGACGTCACCAACACCGAGGCCAGTCTCCGCCTCGCTGAGGCCCAGCTCGACTCCGCCCGCAGCGGCCTCGCTGAAACCCAGGCCCAGCTCGACTTTTCCAGCCGCAACCTCGCTCGCACCCGCAGCCTCGCGGCGACTAAAAACGTCAGCGAGGCCGACTTGGATCAGGCCAAGACCGACACCGACTCCCTCGCCGCCCGCCTCGCTCGCCAGCAGGCCGACGTTACCGTCGCCGAGCGCCAGGTCGCCATCTGGAAACAGCAGGTGGACGACGCCATCATCCGCGCCCCCTTCAGCGGCGTCGTCGTCGCCAAGAGCGCCCAGCCCGGCGAGATGATCTCCCCCGTCTCCGCCGGCGGCGGCTTCACCCGCACCGGCATCTGCACGATCGTCGACATGAAGTCCCTCGAGGTGGAAGTCGACGTCAGCGAGAGCTACATCAACCGCGTCGCCGCCGGCCAGCCGGTGTCCGTCACCCTCGACTCCTACCCAGACTCCAAGATCGGCGCCAAGGTCATCGCCATTGTCCCCACCGCCGACCGCCAGAAAGCCACCGTGCGCGTCCGCGTCGGCTTCGACCAACTCGACGCCCGCATTCTACCCGACATGGGGCTCAAGGTCGCTTTCCAGAGCAACGAGGCCCCCACGCCCGCCAGCCATGCCATCGTCGTCCCCCAGTCCGCTGTCCGCCGCGCGGACAACCGCGATATCGTCTGGGTCGTGCGCGACGGCCGCGTCGAGCGCCGCGCGGTCACCGTGCAATCCTCACAGGGCCAGGAAACCACTCTGGCTGCCGGCGTGAATGCCGGCGAAGAAATCGTGACGGAAGGCCCGGTCGACCTCACCGAGGGCGCCCGCATCACGGAGAATCAACCATGAGCAATAACCACGAGGTGTTGGTCGATGTCCAAGGCGTGGACCGCGTGTTCCGCCGCGGCTCCGAGGAGATCCACGTCCTGCAGAAACTCGACCTGCAGGTCCGCCAGGGCGAGTTCCTCGCCCTCATGGGCCCGTCGGGCTCCGGCAAGTCCACCCTGCTGAACCTCATCGGCGGCCTCGACCGCCCGAGCAACGGCTCCGTCGCGATCGGCGGCGAGCGCATTGACGGGCTCAACGACCGCCAGCTCGCTGCCTGGCGCGCCCGCCACATCGGCCTCGTCTTCCAGTTCTACAACCTGCTGCCCGTCCTCAACGCCCAGCGCAACGTCGAGCTGCCCCTCCTGCTCACGTCGCTCTCCGCCACCCAGCGCCGGGAGCATGCCGCCGCCGCCCTCGACATCGTCGGGCTCAAGGACCGCAACACCTCCTTCCCCACGCAGCTCTCCGGCGGCGAGCAGCAGCGCGTCGGCATCGCCCGCGCGATCGTGACCGACCCCACCATCCTCCTCTGCGACGAGCCCACCGGCGACCTCGACCAGAAGTCGGGCGACGAAATCCTATCCCTCCTGCAGGCGCTCAACCGCGAGCAGGGCAAGACCATCATCATGGTGACGCACGATCCGCACGCCTCGCACCGCGCGAGCCGCACCGTGTACCTCAACAAGGGCCGCCTCCTCGCCGAGAATCCCGAATGAAATTCGCCGGCCTCATCTGGAGCAACCTGAAGCGCCGCCGGCTGCGCACGGCCCTGACCGTGCTGTCGGTGCTGATCGCCTTTCTTCTCTTCGGTTTCCTCGGCGCCATCAAACAGGCCCTCGTCGGCGGCGTGGACCTCACCGACGCCAACCGCCTGATCGTCCGGCACCGGGTTTCGATCATCCAGACGCTCCCAGTCTCCTACATGAATCGGATCACCCGTATCCCGGGCGTGGTTTCCGTCACCCCCTTCACCTGGTTCAACGGGATCTACCAGGACCCGAAAAACTTCTTCGGCAGCTTCCCGGTCGATCCCGCGGGCCTGCTCGACATGTTTCCCGAGTTCAGCCTGCCGGCCGAACAGAGGAAGGCCTGGGCCGAGACCCGCACCGGCGCCGTGATCGGCCGCGGGCTCGCCGACCGTTTCGGCTGGAAGATCGGCGACCGCATCCCGCTCAACTCGCCGATCTGGCCGAAAGCCGGCTCGAGCGAGACGTGGGAATTTGACGTCGTCGGAATCTACGACGCAGGCAAGAAGGGCGCGGACACCTCCGGCTTTTATTTCCGCTATGACTATTTCGACGAGGCCCGCCAACGCGGCAAAGGCTCGATCGGCTGGTATACCGTGCGGATCGACAGCCCCGCCAACTCCGCCACCGTGGCCAAGGCCATCGACGCCGAGTTCCTCAACTCGCCGGCTGAGACGAAGTCGGAGTCTGAGGGCGCCTTCGCCCAGGGTTTCGCCCAGCAGTTCGGCG
The DNA here is from genome assembly GCA_903925425.1 of uncultured Opitutia bacterium. Lineage (GTDB taxonomy): Bacteria > Verrucomicrobiota > Verrucomicrobiia > Opitutales > Opitutaceae > CAIYFD01. The sequence continues at coordinate 9,541 of CAIYFD010000362.1, forward strand.
ACATCGCCGCCATCGTTCTCGCGATTCTCGCCGCCGTCTTTTTCACCATCCTCCTCGTGGCCGGCAACACCATGGCCCAGTCGGTGCGCGAGCGCACCAACGAGCTCGGGGTCCTGAAAGCCATCGGATTCTCCAACGAGCGCGTCCTCGCCGTCATCCTCGCCGAATCGTTCCTCATCGCGGCCCTCGGCGGCGGGCTCGGCCTCGGCCTCGCCGTCATGCTTGTCGCGGCGTTCGCGCCCTCCCTCGCCACCTATCTGCCCGGCTTCTTTCTGCCGCCCGGGCAACTGGCCATCGGGGCCGTGCTGATCGTAGTGCTTGGCTTCGTGGCCGGCATTCTTCCCGCCCTGACCGCCATGCGCCTGCGCATCGCCGAGGCGCTCCGCCGCAGCGCGTGATCCCAGAGTGAAAATGAAAGTGAAAGTGGGTCCAAAAGTGAGCGTGCAAGTGGCCCCCTCCCATGCACCCCACCTCCTGACCTCCCTCACGTTCAACCCCTCTTTCACTTTTAAGTCTTCACTCACTTTCACCTCCTCCTTTCACCTCCGATGAGCAATTGGTTCACCCAAGTCGCAGCTGTCACCGCCTTCAGCCTGCGCACCATCGCGCAGCGGCGCGGCGCCGTGCTGGCCACCGCCGTCGGCGTGGCCGGGGTCGCGATGGTCTTTGTCGGCGTCCTCTCGATCGCCGCGGGCTTCCGCGGGACCATGCGCTCATCCGGCGCACCCGATGTCGCGATCATTCTCCGCAGCGGTGCCGACGGCGAGATGACCAGCGTCTTCGACCGCACGGAGACCCAGCTCATCGCCGACGCCCCGGGCCTGGCCCGGACGGGCGGCACGCCCCAGGCCTCGGCCGAGCTCTTTGTCATCATCAATCTCCCCAGCAAGACGACCGGCAGCGATGCCAACGTTCCCCTGCGCGGCGTCGGCCCCGCCGCCTTCACGGTGCGCGACAACGTCAAACTGGTCGCCGGCCGCCGCTTCGAGCCGGGGCGCAATGAAGTGATCGTGGGCGTCGGGGCCTCCCGGTCCAGCGCCGGTCTGGAGGTTGGCCGGAAGCTTCGCCTCGGCACCAACGAATGGGACATCGTGGGCCTCTTCACCGCCGGTGGCGGCAGCGCCGAATCCGAGCTCTGGACCGACGCCACCGTGCTTCAGAACGCCTACCAGCGGGGATCCTCCTTTCAATCGGTCCTCGCCCGGCTGGCATCGCCCGAGACCTTCCAGATATTCAAGGACGCGCTCACCGCGAATCCGCAGTTGAAGGTCAAGGTGCAGCGGCAAACTGAATTCTACGAGGCGCAGTCGGGGGCGCTCACCGGCTTCATCGAGGGCATCGGCTTCTTCATCGCCGCGATGATGGCGCTCGGGGCGCTTTTCGGGGCGCTCAACACCATGTACACGGCGGTGGCGACGCGGGTGCGCGAGATCGCCACGCTCCGTGCCCTCGGCTTCGGCGCCGGACCGGTGGTGATCTCCGTGCTCGTCGAATCACTTCTGGTCTCCATCGCCGGCGGCGCCGTCGGTGCCGCCGCGGCCTATGTGGCCTTCGACGGTTTCACCGCCTCGACCCTGAACTGGCAAAGCTTCAGCCAGGTGGCTTTTGCCTTCCGGGTCACCCCCGCCCTCCTGCTGCAGGCGATCTTCCTCTCGTCCTTCATCGGACTCCTCGGCGGCCTCTTCCCCGCCCTCCGCGCCGCGAAGGTACCGATCGCCGCCGCGTTGCGGGAGACCTGAAGTCTTAGACCAGCCCCGTCAGTAGCCCGACCAGGCCGGCACCAGCTACGATTGGGACGATTCCCACCTTGGCCCATTGCATCGCGGCAAACGCCGCCACGGCCACCACAACGGCAAACCAGTCCACGCCGCCTGCCACCGGCAGGAAAACGTGGAGGCCAAACCAGACCGCGAGGTTCAGGACCACCCCGACCACCGCCGCGGTCACTGCCGCAAGCGCGGCGTTGAGCTGCTTGATCCCTCGCAGCCATTCCAAGTGTGGCGCCCCGAGGAAAATCCACAGGAAGCACGGCACGAACGTCGTCCAAGTCGTGATCGCCGCTCCGAGCGTTCCGGCCAGAAGCGGGCTCAGGTTACCCGGGTGATTCCACGCGCCAAGGAATCCCACAAACTGCACCACCATGATCAGCGGCCCGGGGGTTGTCTCCGCGAGCCCGAGCCCGTCGAGCATTTGCGGGGCCGACAACCAGGCGAAATGATCCACCGCCTGCTGCCCGACATAGGGCAGCACCGCATAGGCCCCGCCAAAGGTCACCATCGCCGCCTTGCTGAAGAAGAAGCCCTCCTGCGCCAAGGTGCCGTCCCAGCCCTGCCAGAGCGCGGCCAAGGCCACGGGTGCGAACCAGAGGGCAATGCCGATAAGTGCGATTGTGAGCGCCGATGGCACCACAGAACGGGTGAGATCGGACCGATCCGACTGATCAGACCGATCGGTCTGATCAATTGCCCCTGCGCCCGCCGGCTTCCTTCTGACAATAAACCCCGCCCCGAGCGCCGTCAGTACCACCACCGGAAACGGTATCCGCAGGAAATAGATCGCCCCGAAAGCGCCCGCGGCGAGCGCCCACGAAAACGGCCCGCGCAGCGAACGCCGGCCTATGCGGATCACCGCCGCCGCCACGATGGCCGTCACGGCCGGCTTGAGTCCGGTAAAGATCGCCGCAACCAGCGGGGCATTGCCGTGCGCCGCGTAGAGCCAGCTCAGCCCCCAGAGCAGCAGCGCCGACGGCAAAACGAACAGTCCGCCCGCCACCAGACCGCCGCGAATGCCATGCAACCGCCAACCACAGTAGGTCGCGAGCTGCGTCGCCTCGGGCCCCGGCAGCAGCATGCAGAAATTCAGCGCGTGCAGGAAACGCTCCTCGTCGATCCAGCGCTTCCGGTCGACCAGCTCCGTGTGCATGATCGCGATCTGTCCCGCCGGCCCGCCAAAGCTGATGCACCCCAGCTTCAGCCAGAAGCGCAGGGCCTCACGGAAGGTGGGTCTGCCGGACATCACCCGACGAAAACCGCCTTCACTATCCGCGGCGAGTCCCGGTTGTGTGACAATCCGGTTCGAGGTCGGGCGCGTTATTCCTGATGCGCCAACTGCGACGCGATCGGAACAAAACGCGGCGGGTTAAGGATAACCCACCCAGCCTTCCGTGGAGTCAGCTACTCAACGGAGCAACTTCCAGCCGGCAAAAGAGAGGCAAACCATGCCCGTCGCGGTCAGCAGCCTGGTGCCCCAGGCAATGATGGCGATCCGGCGGCGCGCCGCGATCTCCGTCATCATCCCATCCTTCACCGCTTCCTCGGCATCCGAATCGAGTCCCGTGCGCTGGGACTGCATCCAGACCCCGGCCAGGCTCGCAATAATGCCGATCAGTCCGAGGACTTCATAACTTTCACGGATACCCACGAGCGCCAGAACGGCAGGAGTCATTGTCCGGAGCTGGCAAGGGCTGTTCCCCAGCAGGAAAACAAACGGGGCGTGGGTTTCACTCCTCGACCTAAACCAATATTTCGCCCGCCCTGCAAGCCGGCAACGACCGGAGCCACTAGGCCTGAACGGGCGATCACCCTGCAATCTCAGCGCCGGAGCTTCAGTAGTTTTTCGCCCGCCTGGTGCAGCACGGCCGGGGAACGGGCGAAATGCAGCCGGATATAGCGGTTTTCCCGCCCCGGGAAGAAGCTCGAGCCGGGAACCGGGGCGACCCCGATCTCGCGGGCCATCCAGTGCGAGAACTCCACGTCGCTGGCCACGCCAAAGGGGGAGATGTCGACCATCACAAAATAGGCCCCCTCAGGTTTGGTGTAGGCCAGACCGGTGCGGTCGAGGTAGCTGCAGAGCACTTCCCGCTGGGCCAGATAGTCCGTCGCCAGCTTTTCGTAGTAGGACCCGGGAAAATTCAGCGCCGTCACCACGGCGTGCTGCAGCGGCGCGGCGGCCCCGATGGAGAGGAAATCGTGGACCTTGCGGGCCTGCCCGATGATTTCGGGCGACGCGTGCACGTAGCCCAGACGCCAGCCGGTGATCGCGTAGGTTTTCGAAAGCGAGGAACACATCAGCGTGCGCCGCGCCATGCCCGGCAGGGTCGCAAAGTAGGTGTGCCGGTGCGGCGGATAGACGATGTGCTCGTAGACTTCGTCGGTGATCACGAAGGTGTCGAATTCCTCCGCCAGGCCGGCGATGACCCCGAGTTCCTCGCGAGTGAAGACCCGACCGGTAGGATTCGAGGGATTGCAGAGGATGAACGCCTTGAGGCCGCTCGCAAAGGCGGCCCGCAGTTCCGCCGGGTCGAAGTGGTAATGCGGCGGATGCAACGGCACGTGCACCGGCACGGCGCCGGTCAGAATCGCGTCGGCGTTGTAGTTCTCGTAGAAGGGCGTGAACATGCCCACCCGGTCGCCGGGATCGCAGACGGTCATCATCGCGACCATCATCGCCTCTGTGGCGCCGCAGGTGACGACCAGTTCGCGCTCAGGGTCCACCGGCACGCCGAGGTCGCGGGACATCTTGGCGGCGAGCGCCGTGCGCAGCTCCGGCGCGCCCCAGGTGATGGCGTACTGGTGGCGACCGGCGTCCATCGCCTCGCGTGCCGCCTGCACGAGCGCGGGCGGCGGGTCGCCGTCGGGAAAACCCTGCGACAGGTTGATGGCGTTGTACTGCCGGGCGACCCGCGTCATCTCCCGGATCATCGACTCAGTGAAGGTCGAGGTGCGTCGGGAGGTGGCTCTCATGGGATCTTCAGGGTCATGCCCACGGCGAGCGCATCGCCGTTCTTGAGCACATCGCGATTCGCCTGCCGGAGGACGTTCATCCGGGCCGCCGACTGGTCCCCGTTGTAATACTGGGCCGCCAGCTTGAAGAGCGTGTCACCGGAACGCACCGTGTGGGTCCGCCCCGCGGCGACCGGCGACGATTTTTGCGGGGTGGCCGGGGACTTCTGGGCCGAAGCCGCTCCCTTCGGCGCGCCCGGCGGGGCCATCACGATGGCGGCCTGGGGCGAAGGACTGGTCGGGTTGAGATTAATCTGACCCGAGGAAGACGCAGACGCCGCGGCCGAGCCCACGGAGATTGGCGCCGCCGTGGCGGTCAACGTCGCGAGGGAAATCTCCGAAAGCGTCAACGTCCCGCTCGGCGCGGAACGGGCCAGCTTCAGCTCGCCTTCGAGGCGCGCGTTTTCCCGGGTCAGTTGGTCAACCTGCTCCTGCAATTGCACCAGCTCGCCGCCGCCGAACTGGGACTGGGCCAGCCGCTGGAAGAGCGCCTCGCGCTCGGCGGCCACCACCTGCTGGCGCACCTCGTCGCGCCGCGGGGAATTCGGCTGCAGCTCCAGATAGTGCTGCAGGTAGTACCATGCCTTGAAGGGATCCTTGAGCTTCTGGAAGTAGATCAGCCCGGCATCGAGATAGGACTCCGGCGCCAGCTCGCCGCGCCGCGCGATCACCTTGAGGTAGGCCGCGAGCGCCTCGGTCGACTGGTCGCGCTTTTTCAGGTCCTGCGCCTGAAGGAAATCGCCATCCTCCTGCTCGGTGCCGGTCGCACCGCCGCCGCTACGGCTGCATGCCACCGCCAACAGGAGCACGGTGAGCAGCGGCAGGAGACGGCGGAGACTCATGGTTCGTCGGGAAAGGGATTGAACGCGGAAACGTCGCGCGTAAGTTCCGCAAGCGCTCCGGGTGACACAAGCCCGAACAGCCCGATCCATGGCCCTCCAATCCAAATCCGCCCTCGCCCGTGCCCGCGCCTGTATCCGGATCGAGAGCGAGGCACTCACGGCCACCGCCCGCCGGCTCGGGCCGGAGTTCGTGACCACCGCGCGGGCGGTCGAGGCCACCATCGCCGCGGGTCGCAAACTGATCTTCACCGGCATCGGCAAATCGGCCCACATCGCCCAGAAACTCTGCGGCACCTTCAACAGCACCGGGGTCTCCTCCTGCTTCCTCGACGCCACCCAGGCCCTGCACGGCGACCTGGGACTCGTGGAGGAGGGCGACCTCGCGATCCTGCTGAGCAACAGCGGGCAGACCGAGGAGATCGTGCGCCTGCTCCCCGTCCTGCGCCGTTTCGGGGTGCGCATTGTGGCCTTCACCGCCAGTCCCGCGTCGGACCTCGCCAGCGGCTCCGACTTCCGCCTCGTCTATCATGTCCCGCGCGAGGCGTGCCCCCTGTTGCTCGCCCCGACCGCCAGCACCACCGCCGCCCTCGCCCTCGGCGACGCCCTCGCGATGGTGCTGCTTGAGAGCCGCGGCCTCACCCGGGACGATTTCGCCAAGTACCACCCCTCCGGAAACCTCGGCCTCCAACTCCTCCTCCGGGTCCGGGACATCATGCGCTCCGGCGACCGCCTGCCGGTAGCGTCGGAAAAAATCACCCTTCAGGATGCGATCCTGCGGATGACCAAGGCCAAGAGCGGCAGCATCGCGCTGGTGGCGCCCAAGACCGGCAAACTCACAGGCATCCTCACCGACGGCGACTTCCGCCGCAGCGCACTCACCGGCCCCGGCTTCCTGCGGCAGCCGGTGTCCGAGTTCATGACCCGTTCGCCCAAGACCATCGGGGTGGACGCGCTTGGCGTCGACGCGCTCCGCCTGTTCGAGGCGCACAAGATCGACGACCTGATCGTGATCGACGCCAAGGGCCGGCCGGTCGGCCTCGTGGACGGCCAGGACCTGCCGAAGTTGAAGATCGTCTGAGTGCCGAGGGGCAGCGGACCAGATCCCGAACCTCAGATCCGTAGTACCACCGCCATGCCCGCGAACATTCACCGCCTCGACTGCCGCGGCCGTGAACTGGTCTTGGGCGGTGAGCCCAGGATTGTCGGCATCCTCAATGTCACTCCGGACTCCTTTTTCGACGGAGGGCGTCTCACGGTGGTCGAGACCGCCGTCGCCCGGGCCCTGCATCTCGTCGCCGAGGGGGCCGCGATGATCGACATCGGCGGACAGTCCACCCGGCCCGGTTACCAGGAAGTGCCCGTGGAGGAGGAAATCCGCCGGGTTGTGCCCGTGATCACAATGCTCGCCGAGTGTCTCCCGGTACCGATCTCGATCGACACCTACCGCAGCGCCGTCGCCCGCGCCGCCCTGCGGGCCGGCGCCCATGTGCTCAATGACATCCACGGCCTGCTGCGCGACCCGGAGCTGGCCGGCGTGGCCGCCGAATTCCACTGCCCGGTGGTCGTGATGCACAACGAGCCCGGGTTCAACGAGGCGACCGGTGACCCGCTCGCCCGGATGCTCCGTTACTTCGAGCGTGCGCTCGCGACCGCGTCCGGCGCTGGCATCCCCGTCGATCGCATCGTGCTCGATCCCGGCATCGGCTTCGCCAAGACGCAGGGGCAAAACCTCGCCATCCTCGCCCGCCTTCCCGAGCTGCGCACCCTCGGCCGACCGCTCTTCCTGGGTGCCTCCCGCAAGTCCGTTGTCAGCCATGCGCTCGACCTGCCGGCGGGCGAGCGTCTCGAGGGCACCCTCGCCATCACCAGCCTCGCCGCGTGGCACGGGGTCGAACTGATCCGCGTGCACGATGTGCAGGCCAACCTCCGCGCGGCCCGGATGGCCGCGGCCATCCGAGGCTGGAGGGTGGAGGCAGCAGGTGGGGGGAATGCGGATTCCAAGCCTTGAGTTCTCTGTTTTTCGATCGTCCCCTCCTGCCTCCCGCCTCCAGCCTCCCGCCTGATCAACATGACCGGCAAAATCCATCTCCAGAACATGGTGTTCTACGGCTACCACGGGAACCTCGCCGAGGAGAACGTGCTCGGCCAGCGCTTCCTCATCGATGTCGTGCTCACCCTCGACGTCACCGAGGCCGCGCAGAGCGACCGGCTCGACGCGACCGTGGACTACCAGCGGGTGTACAACATCTGCCGGCAGATCGTCGAAAAGGAACGCATGCGCCTGCTCGAGGCGCTCGCCAACCGGCTGATTGATGCCGTGCTCGAGGCCTGCCCCCGCGTCTCGCGGATGGACGTCGTCGTGAAAAAGCCGTCCGCCCCGCTCGGGGGCGCCCTCGATTACGTGGCCCTGGAAACCGGCAAAGACCGTGACACCCGCCTACCTCGGCCTGGGCAGTAATCTCGGCGATCGCGCCAAGTACCTGGCAGACGCGGTCCGTCTCCTGCGCACGCTGGCCGGTGTCCGGGTGACGGCGATCTCACCCGTGTACGAGACCAAGCCCGTGGGCCTCGTGGATCAGCCCGATTTCCTGAACCTGGTCGTGGCCATCGAGACCGATCTGGCGCCGACCCAACTCCTCGCCGGGTGCCAAGGCGTCGAGAACGCTCTCGGACGAAAACGCGACGTCCGTTGGGGACCGCGCACTCTCGACATCGATATGCTCTGCTACGGCGACCTGATCTCGACGAGCCCCGAGCTCACCCTGCCCCATCCGCGGCTGGCTGAGCGCGCGTTTGTGCTCGTCCCCCTCGCCACCCTTGCCCCGGGCCTGATGGTCGGCGGAAACACCGTCAGCGAACTCGCCACCGCCTCGCACCGCACCGGCGTGCGGGAATGTCCGGAGATCAGGATCGGTTGATTGGCACGCGAAGACGCCCAGGGCGTCTTCGCGTGCAATAATCCCAATCCGTGGTTCAAAGCTCTGCCCGATGAAGATCCGTGAGATCGCCTGCCCGCTCCCGGCCGTGGAGCTGTTCCACCGGCTCAGCCGGCGGCGGGGCTGCTTCTTCCTCGACAGCGCGCAGGCGGCGGGCGGACTCGGGTGTTTCTCCTTCCTCGGCTGCGAGCCAGCCACGGTTTTCGAGGCCACGGGGACGGACATTCGCATCATCTCCGACGGGGCGACCACGACCCGCACCGGCCAGCCCCTCGCCATCCTGCGCGAACTGCTCGCGGCACGCCGCGGCCCGACAAGCGAGCTACTGCCTTTCACTGCGGGCGCCGTGGGCGGCATCTCCTACGAAGCTGGCACCGCCCTCGAGGGAATCGCGAGCCGGCAACCCGGCGATTTCGGCCTGCCCGATCTGCATTTCGGATTCCATGACGGCGGCTTCGCCTTCGATCACACCGCTGGAAAAACCTACCTCACCGCCCACGCGGCACCCGGCGGATCGGACGACAGCACCTTGGCCCGGCTGGAACAGGTGCTGCACGAAGCTCTGGCCGCAAAGCCTCCCACGGCCGTCGCGCCCGCCACCGGCGCAAGTCCCGCAGCCAATTGGGACAAGCCGGGCTATCTCGAGGCCGTGCAGCGCATCAAGGACTACATCGCCGCGGGCGACGTTTATCAGGTGAATCTCACCCAGCGCTTCGATGCCATCCCCGGTCGATCGGCCCCGGAGCTCTATCTCAAGCTGCGCGCCCTGAGTCCCGCACCGTTCGCCTGCTACTACGACGGTGGCGCCTGGCAGGCGGTCGGCTGTTCGCCGGAACGTTTCCTGCGCCTGCGCGGAGGCCGGGTGGAGACG
>CAIYFD010000363.1 GCA_903925425.1 uncultured Opitutia bacterium
GCCCAGGCGCCCGACGCGCCGCGTCCGAAGGCCACCGCCGACGGCATCACCGGCCGCATCCAGTTCCGCGCGGGCGGCAGCGCCTTTGTCGTCACCGCCGGCGAGCGCAAAGGTGATCCGTCGATCCAGATCTTTCCCGAGGACAGCGGCACGGCCCTCCCTGGCGACACCGTCGTCGTGCGGCTGTTTCCGGGCCGCAAGGGCAAGCGCGTCGGCGAGACGGTCGGCCGCGTCATCGAGATCGTCGAGCGCGCCCGCGAGACCGTGGTCGGCGAGCTGCGCCGCAGCGGTAAAAACTTTTTTGTCGTCGCCGACGACCCTAAGTTTTCCCCCGAGATCCACATCGGCGATCCCGCCAAGTCCGGGATCAAGCCCGCGCCCGCCCCCGGCGACAAGGTCATCGCCCGCCTGCTGGAGTGGAACGACCGCGGCCAGCCCCTGCGCGGAGAGCTCACCTCGCGCCTCGGCCGGACCTTTGAGCCGCGCGCCGAGCTCCTCGGCGTCTTCGCCAAGTTCAACCTCGATCCGCGTTTCCCGGGCGACGTCGAGGCGGAGGCCGCGGCCCTGCCCGAAAGCGTCAAGCCGAAGGACCTCGCCAACCGCCTCGATTACCGCGAGGCCGCCGTGTTCACGATCGATCCCGACGACGCCAAGGATTTCGACGACGCCCTCTCCGTCGAGACGCTTGAGGGCGGCGACACCCGCGTGGGTGTGCACATCGCCGATGTCTCGGCCTACGTGAAGCCCGGCACCGCACTTGACCGCGAGGCGCAGCGGCGCGGCAACTCCACCTACCTCGTGGGCACGGTCATCCCGATGCTCCCGGAAAAGCTCTCCAACGGGCTTTGCTCGCTCGTCGAGGCGCAGGACCGCCTGTGCAAGGCCGCCTTCCTGGTCTTCGGGCCCAACGGCCGCCTCAAGGAGACGACCTACGGCAACACCGTGATTCGGAGCCGCAAGCGCCTGACCTACAAGCAGGCCTACGCCCTGCTCTTCGAGAACAGCTTCGACCGCATCCGCGCCCTGCCCCTCCCGGCCAAGCACCAGACCGGCTCGACCGGCCGCGCCCTCTCCTCCCTCACCGACCACGAAATCGGCGACCTGCAGGGCTGGGTCCGCAACCTCTGGGCAATCGCCAAGCGCCTCCGGGCCGACCGCATGGCGCACGGCAGCCTCGATCTCGACATGCCCGAGACGAAGATCTTCGTCGACGCCGAGGGTTACGCCGACCGGCTCGAGAAGATCGAGCACGACGAAAGCCACCAGCTGATCGAGGAGTTCATGCTCGCCGCGAACGAGGCCGTCGCCCGCCTCACCCGCACGCACAAGCTCCCCTCGCTCTACCGCGTGCACGACGATCCCGACGCCGAGCGCCTCGCCGAGTTTCGTCTGGTGCTCAAGACCCACCTCGTGGAGGTCGGCGACCTCTCCCAGCGCAGCGAGATCGTGAAGCTGCTGAAGATCCTCCAGACGCACCCGCAGGGGTACACCCTGCGCACCCAGCTCCTCCGCAGCCTGCGCAAGGCCGCCTATGCCGCGACGCCGGACGGCCACTACGGTCTGCACAAGAAGGACTACACCCACTTCACTTCGCCGATCCGGCGCTACTCGGATCTCGTCGTGCACCGGGTCTTCGACTCCTACCTCGTGAAGCACGGCGGCTACCCGGCGCACTCCAGCCAGTTCGTTGGCTACGACCTCCCGCGCATGCAGGCGCTCGGCGAGCACCTGACCCTCACGGAAATCAACAGCGCCGAGGCCGAGCGCGAGAGCGTGAAGATCAAGCTGCTCGAGTTCTTCGAGCGCGAGCTGAAGCGCCAGCCCCCGACGCGCTTCAAGGCCGTCATCACCGATGTCCGCCCCAACGGCTTCTTCATCGAGCTTGTCGAGTCGATGACCTTCGGACTCGTCCCCGCCGCCGCGCTGAAGGATGACCGCTATTTTCCGAATTCCGACAACACCGCCCTCGTCGGCCGCAAGACCCACCGCAAATTCGAGCTCAACGGCCGGATCGAGGTCGAGGTCCACGCCGTCGACCGCTTCAAACGCACGATCGATTTCCGGCCGGTGTGAGGATTCCGATCCTCAGGCGGCGGTGTTCAACCGCGAACGTGTCGGGGCCGCGGGCGGCGGTGAATAAATCGGGGCCATGCGGGAAAGTCTTTGGCTGGCTTCGTTGAGGCGGCATAGCTCACCCTGCAATCGGGCGATTTGCTCGTCGAGGGTTGCGGCATGACGCCGGCGGCAGGCCACGAGTTCCTCGATGCGGTCACGGAGCGGAACCACGGTCGGATTATCGACCAACGCGCAGAGTTTCCGGACCAGGGGCTCGGCTTGGGCTCCAATGTCCACGGCCTCGATCAGGTCGAGCGAGCGCAGCAGCACACCTTCGCGCTTGGCGAGCTGTTCGAGGGCCGCCAGCAGGCGGTCGGCGGTAGCGCGCGGTGTTTCCATGGCCGGACGAAATCAGGCGACCCCGCGGATGCCCTCGAGGCGCGACGGTTCCTGCTTCAGGAGCATCTCGGCCCACGCATCGCGCACGTCCCGGAGCAGGCGCTCCACCTCGGCGACGGGTTTGGCATCCTTGCGGATGTTCGCCTCGAACAGGCGGCGGTTGTAGTAGTCGTAAAGCCGGTGCATCGTCGCCGCGAACTCTCCGCCCGCCTCATGATCGAGCGTGCCCTGCAGTTCGCCAATGATGGCCTGGGCCTTGAGGAGGTTCTTGTTGATGCCCTCGAGCCGGCGGGGATCCGATTCCGATTGGGCAAATCCCTCCTGGGCCAGACGCAGGGCCCGCAGCGCACCGTCGTACAACATCAGCACCAGTTGCCCGGGGCTGGCCGTCAGGACGGAATTGGTGCGGTAGGTCCGCGCGTGGTCCAAGGCGACCATAGCCGGGTGGCTCAAGAGGCGTCCTCGCTCAGGTCGGGAGCGGCCAGGATGGCCCGGCCGATCCGGGTGAGGATCTCACGAGAGGGATACGCCGGATCGGTCGCAAGTTCGCGACCGCGGGCGACGACATCGGGACGGATGTCCGGCTGGCTGCGGAGCGCCGCCCGCAGAGTGGCGACGCCATCCGCGGAAAAGCGGTCGGCCCGTGAGTTACGCGCTGGCGGGCGCGCACCCGGCTGGGCAGTGGAATCGGGCCGGGGAGTCCGGTCGGAGGAGTGGGTGGAATGGATCATGGCAGTTCGTTGAGGAAACGGTCAGCCGCTGATGGTCGGAATACAGGGAACGCCGCGAATTGAGGCCAACATCGTCGCGCGGTGCGGATTCTTTAGCCGGAAGTCGCGGATTCTCCGCGGGCCCGCGAGAGGTCAAACCAGCCCGGGGACCGCAACCCCCTGACTCACACGGCCGCATTCAAGCGGGAAGATGCGGGAAATCCAGGCGCGCCCGCGTAGGCCGGGGCCACCTGGGCGAGGCGCGAGCGCGCTCCCTCGATCCGCCGGATCTCCGCGCCGGTGCGGTCGATCCGGCCCTGCAGGCACTCGCGACTTTGCTGGCGCCGCGCCAGCAGGGCGGCGACTCTGGGCCGCAGCACCGTGACTTCCGGAACGGCGGCCAGTTGCCCCAGACGTTCCACCAAAGGAGCCGCCCGCAGCTGAAGGCCGACCGCGTCCTCAATGGTGCCCGCTCGAAACAATGCAGCCTCCTGCTCCACCATCTCCTCAAGGACAGCGAGCAAGCGGACAGCGGTTTGCTCCGGCGATTCCATCACGACAAAGGCGGCCAGTTCAGCTCGGATCCTCGCTCAAATCAGGCGCGGCGAGGATGCCCGCGCTAATCCGACGAAGGATAGCTGGGGAGGGATAAGCCGGATCGGCCGCCAAGGCCCGGCCACGGGCCACGATCACTGGCCGGATTGCCGGCTCCCGTTCCAGGGCCAGGCGCAGAAAGCGGGCGCCTTCAACCGAGCAACGGTCGCCTCCGGCGTTCTGCAACGGGTTTTTTGGGGCGACCCGAGCGGTCTCCAAGTGGGCCGGGCCTGCGGAAGGTGATGCGGGCTGAATCATGGGCGCACTTACCTCGGGGGCAGGGTCTGGAACATGACCTGGGCAGCGTACGAGGCAAAGCGCAGAGGGCTTTGCAGATAGGCCGTGCTGAGATCCACCGGCGTCGCGCCTGGCGCATGGTAGATCCGGCGCAGGCTGCTCTCGACCGCCGGATCCGCCGTGGAAATTTTTTCGTCATAGGACCAGATCAGGCGGACATCCTCGACCGCGGCCAGCTTGGCCCTGAAACCAACCTGAAGCGGCCCGTAGGGATCATAGACCGTCAAGTCCACGAAGAGGACGGCGTCGGCGGCGAACGCATGCGCCACACGCCCGAGGAAATCGGCCGGAAGCGCGGCAGCGGACGAGAAGTCCGGGGCGCCAAAGCGGGCGCGGCATTCCTCGCGGGTCAGGGCGACAACTTCGAATCGCGTCTGCTCTTGCAAGGCGGTGCGCACCACGGGATCCAACGTCGCGACCACCTCCTGGTCCACCACGCCTCCTCCGGACACCGGCAGCACCACGACCCGGCGCACCGCGGCTGGCATGGTCGCTTCGCCCGAAAAATTCTTCGCTTGGAACAGCGGCGTGCGATCCGGGGCGCCCGGCAAGCCCGACAGCACGGCGCACCCGCCAAGCAGAAGGGCCAGAGCCGCCACGAAACCAAAACGGGCCCATGCAACCGGGAGCAAAGAAGGGAGGGGAAGGTTCATCCGGAGCTTGAGCTTTTGAAGAAGGTGTTGGTCAGGTACGTCTGCTGGCTCTGGGCCTTGGATTGCGCATCCAGCATCGCGATGAAGGAGGTCGTGAGGGTCGCCCGCTCGTTGTCCAACCGCGCCTGCAACGTGGCAATCTGGGTGTCGAGGTCCGTGTTCTGCTTGGAGAGATTGGACTTCATCGAGCTGTCGGAGCTTTTCACGTTCGTCAGGTATCCGTACATGGCGGGCACAAATCCCGCGCTCCCGTTGACGAAGAATTTCTGCACGTCATCCGGGGCGCCCGACAGGGCGTTGAGCAGTTTTGCGGAATCCTTGATGGCCAGCTGCCCCGTGGTGCCGTTGAAGTCCAGACCCAGGTCATCGAGTCGCTTAAACGCACCGGTCGCACCGGTCACCGGGTCAAAAGCCATCGCCTGGAGCTTGCCCGCCCACGCCTGGACCTCGTGATTGTCGGAGAGGACGGACGTGGTGACGCTCCCGCCCGAGATCGTAATCTTGGTGTCATTTTCGATCAGCGTCTGGACGGCGTTGAATTTATCGACGACGTCCTGGATCGCGGACTGCATGCTGGCCGTATCGCTTTCAACCTGCAGCGTCTGGGTGGTCTCGGAGTTCACCGTCACGCTCAGACCCAAGATCCCATGCGCCGCCGCATCGAGGGTGTTGCTGCGGCTCGTGAGCAGCGGGCCACCGTTGATCCGGAACTGGGCGTCTTTGCCGCGGGCCAAGCTTCCGCCGGCGCCATTCGTGAGTCCGAGGGCTGACAGAAGATTGCCCGTCGTGTCGGCCAGACCCTGACCGATGTCCCCGGTGCTGTTGTTGGTCAAGGTCACCCGGTCGTTCGCGGAATCGTAGGCGAGCGTGACACCAGCGCCGGCTTGATTCACCCGGTTGATCAGACTGTTCAAGGTATCGGTGTTCGCATTGAAACTGACGGCGACGCCGTTGAGCTTGAACGAACCATTGCCCGATCCATCGAGCCCGGCCAAGGCCGTGCGGAAACCGCCGCTGGCGAGCGGCGACGACGGCCGGAGGGTGCCCAGTGCCGCGACACTCGTCGTGCTGCCTGTCCCGTTGTTGGACAGTTTCAGGACTTGGAGAAAATTACTCGTGTCGTTCGCCGCCCCAAGCACGACCGGCCCGCTGGCGGCTCCAAGAGTCACGGCGTCGTCCGTCGGATCGTAGGCCGAAGTCACATTGTTGCCCGTTGCCGTGGCAATCCGGTCAAAGACATCCTGCAGCGAATCCGTAATGGCGATCGTCACTTGCGCCCCGTTGACCGTGAAAGTGCCGGCCGACACCGGGATGGCGGTATTGAGCCCGGCCACGGTGAGGCCGCTGACCGTGCTGGTGGACGCCAGCCCCGAGCCGACATTCGCCGCACCATCGGTCCGCGCCTTGGTGGCCAGGGTCTGGACGGCGACCGTGTAACTGCCCACGGCGGCGCCCTTGACCGAACTGGACCTCCACGTTGAACCCGCCGTATCGGAGGAAACCGTCCGGGCGGAGAAGATGTCGCCGGCGCGGAGATTCTGCAGCGAATCCTGCAGGTCCGTCAGTGACGTCTGAATGGCCGCCAGGGCGTCCACCTTGGCGGTGTTGTCCGTCTTGTTCTTGTTCAGGGTCCTAAGGGGAATCCCATCGGCCTGAATCAATTGATCCACAACGGACTTCCAATCGAAGGAGGAGTTCGAAAGCAGACCAGAGATTTGGATGCCGGACATGGTGGTAAACGCGATCGCGACAATCTGTCGCCCCACTCCATCGGCACAGAGCGCGGGAAGTTGAGCGTCCAAAAAATGAAATCCCGGGTTTTCCGCCGCCCAGTCCCGCCGGATTTTCCGAGGTGGACCGTCGCGGTTTCTCCGTCGCGCGGCCGCCCGCAAAAATAAATTCATGCTTCCGCGTTAAATCTTTTGTCCGACCGGTCCGATACAGGGGGCGCTGCGAATCAGAAACAAAGCCAGCCCGCTCCGGGGCTGCCACAACCGGGGACGACTGCGACACGGACGTCGCGTTAAACATCAAGGAAGATCACCATGTCAGTTGTCATCAATACCAACTTCGCCGCGATTGTCGCCGCGAACAACCTCGCCGCCTCCAACGGAATGTTGCAGAAGAGCCTCAACCGGCTCTCCAGCGGTTCGAAAATTGTCAACCCGGCCGACGACGCCGGCGGTCTCGCCGTCTCGATGAAGCTGTCGGCCGCGGCCAAGCGCTCCGGCGCCGCCGCCACCAACATCGGCAACGCCATCTCGTTCCTGCAGGCGCAGGACGGCGTGCTCAAGGTCACCGGCAAGGTGCTAGAGCGCATGGGCGAACTGAGCACCCTGTACTCCGACCCGACCAAGAACAACACCGACAAGGCGAACTACGACGCCGAGTTCAACCAGCTCCAAAAGGAGCTCGATGCCCTCAACCAGGGGTCGTTCAACGGCAACGGCCTCTTCGGTGCCACCGACCTCACGGTCCCGGTGTCCGAGGACGGCGCCCAGTCCGTCACCATGACGGCGGTGAACCTCGGTGACAGTACCTCGGGTGTCGGCACCCTGTCGGCCGGCGCGACGGATACCACATCCGCCAGCCTCGGTGATGCGGCCAACTCCCTGGCCAACATCACGACGGCCCTCGGGAACGTCGCGACCTACCGCGCCAACAACGGCGCGGAACAGAGCCGCCTCGGCTTCGCCACCGAGGTCCTGACGGTCAATAAGGCCAACCTCGAGGCCGCCAACAGCCGGATCACCGACGTGGATGTCGCCGAGGAGAGCACCCAGCTCGCCCGGTGGAACATCCTCGTCCAGTCCGGGACGGCCATGCTGTCGCAGGCCAACCAGAGCGCCCAGATCGCGCTCAAGCTCCTGGGCTAAAGCCCCCGGAGCCCGCCCCCGCGGGCCCGGCCTGGAGGCCGGGCCCGCTCGCCTGAGACGGTAGCCCGCTTGGTTCTTTCACCCACTTTCGGGTGCGCTTCACCGCGCCCCCACCCCTCACAGGCAATTAGCCTGGGACGGCGTGACCCGCGCCGCTTTTTCTCCGGGTCCGTGGCGACGACGGAAGGTCGCAAAGATCAAGGATAGATACCATGTCAGTCGTAATTAACACAAACTACGCGGCGACGGTTGCCTCAAACAACCTGGCCGCTTCGAACACCATGCTGCAAAAGAGCCTCAACCGGCTCTCCAGTGGCTCGAAGATCGTCAACCCGTCGGACGACGCCGGTGGCCTGGCGGTCTCCATGAAGTTGTCGGCTGCGGCCAAGCGCTCTGGCGCCGCCGCCAGCAACATCGGCAACTCCGTGTCGTTCCTGCAGGCGCAGGACGGCGTTCTCAAGGTCGCCGGCAAGGTGTTGGATCGCATGAGCGAGCTCAGCACCCTGTACTCCGACCCCACCAAGAACGGCACCGACAAGGCGAACTACGACGCCGAGTTCAACCAGCTCCAGAAGGAGCTGGATTCGCTGACCCAGGAGAAGTTCAACGGCAACGGTCTCTTCGGCTCCACCGACCTCACGGTCAAGGTGTCCGAGGACGGTGGCCAGTCCGTCACCATGACGGCGGTGGACCTCGGTGACAGCACCTCGGGTGTCGGCACCCTGACGGCCGGCGCGGCGGACACCTCGTCCGCCAGCCTTGGCGATGCGGCCAATTCCCTGGCCAACATCTCCACGGCCCTGCAGCACGTCGCGACGTTCCGCGCCAACAACGGCGCGGAGCAGAGCCGCCTCGGCTTCGCCGCCGAGGTGCTGACGGTCAACAAGGCCAACCTCGAGGCCGCCAACAGCCGGATCACCGACGTGGATGTCGCCGAGGAGAGCACCCAGCTCGCCCGATGGAACATCCTTGTCCAGTCCGGCACGGCCATGCTGTCGCAGGCCAATCAGAGCGCCCAAGTCGCCCTGAAGCTCATCGGCTAAGGTTGATATGTGGTCATTCTGATTCGCCCACCCACCGGTCGCCCGCAAGGGCGGCCGGTCTGGGGCGGATGAGGCAGGAAGACCGCAGCGCCTCCCGCGAGGGAGAAAACCCTTGGCTCCACAGGGAACCTCCCGGCTTTTAGCCGGGGGGTTTTTTGGTTTGGGGATATCCCAAACCATCCTGCGAAGCTCGAAGAACGAAGCAGGAGTTTCCGATCCGTTTTTCACCGCGGATTTAACGGCTCAAACCGAATGAGGATCCGAAACCCGGAACCCAGAACGCAAAACCGCGTCACGCTTGACCCCGCATCTCCCCGGCGAGCGCCTCAATCTTAGCCACAGCTTTCTCCACCGAAAAGACCACTGCCCGCGCCTGCCCGCCGCGCTGGAGCCGGGCCATCGCCTCGGGTGTCCGCGCGAGCGCGAGAAGCTTGCTCGCCAGATCGGCGTCGTTGCCTGCGGCAAAGAGCAGTCCGTCGCGGCCGTCGCGCACAATTTCCGCCGCGCCGCCGGTGCCGCTCGACACCACCACGAGGCCCGCGGCCATCGCCTCGACTTGGGAAATGCCGAATGGCTCCTGAAACCGGCTCGGAAATACCAGCACATTGCTGCGGGCAAAGAGCGCCGCCAGGCCGGGGCGGTTCAGGAAGCCCGTGAACTGGACCTTGTGCTCCATCCCACTGGCCTGCACCTGCGCCTGAAGTTGGCCGAGGAAGTTTTTATCCGGCGCGTCACCGGCGATTTCCGCCGTGAAATCGATTCCGGCCGCGTGCAAACGGCACAACGCCTGCACCAACGTGTCGGCCCCCTTGTAGGGCAGGACGAGGCTGGCATAGCAGATCCGGAGCCGGCGGATATCCGGAAGGAACAGCCGGAAGAATCGGTCGATCCGCGCGCCGGGATAAAGCGTTTCAATCCGCGCCGGGTGGTAGCCCGCCTCGTGGAAAACGCGGCTGTTCCAATCACTGCAGGGCGCCACCCAGTAGTGTGGCGAGGCTGGCTGATGCGCCACGGCATAGCCGGGTGCACCATTAGCAAGGGCGTGGAGCGTTGGCACGTCGCGCTGGAGCGCCGGACCAAGCAAGGTCGGACCGAAGAAGTCGAGATTGCCGGCCAGCACGAGGTCCGCGTTGCACTTGTCGATCGCCGTGCGCAACCGGGCAGCGTTGTCGCGCACGCGCCGCGCCAGCTGATTGGGATCGCTCAACGGCACACCGCGACCGCCGACCCAAGAACCGAGCAACTGCAGGGTGCGGGAGACATGGCGCTCCATCTCTCGCTCCTCGCCGGTCAGCCCCACGTGACTGAATTCGGTCACGTCCGAGGTCAGCACCCGCACCCGGTGCCCGCGGGCAATCAGGCCGTGCGCGAATTCCCACATCATGCGGCCGTACCCGCCGAGCTCCTGCGGCGGAAACAAATTGGTCACCAGCACCACCGATAGCGGCGGGGCGGCCTGCCCGATCCCGCGATGCCCGATGGCCGCGAGGTAATGCTGCAGCCCGGCATCATCGACAACTTGGGAGCGCAAGCTCTCCAGCAGCGGCCGGACCTCCTCCGGGAGCACCCCGGCCCGGTCCGCCTCCTCCAGAAACGCATAGGTCGACTTCACGTCGCCCGCCGCATTGGCATCGGCCGCAAGCCCGAGAAGCGCCGCCTGGCAGTGGCGGTCCAGGGATACCGCCTGCCCAAGTCCGCGCGCCCGCAGCTCCGCGTGTCCGGCCTTTTCGGCCAGGTTGGCGAGTGCAACGCAGCGCTCCGCCGACATCTCGCGCGAGAGCGCGTCGGCCAGTTCCTCGGCCGTCGCGCCGACCGGGATCCCGGAAGGCAAATCCGCCTCACCAGCCATCAGGGCAATATCGCTTTCGGAGCAATCGGCCGAGAGAAGACACGCCGTGTTGGGGTTCATGGCCACGACATCTGCAGGATTATTGCCAAGCGGGCGTTTCCGCCATAACCGCTTTCCGTCAAGCCGCTTGCCGATGACAATTGTTGGCGCTCGGCGCCGGTGACCCCGCACGCACCCACCGCTTGCAGCGTCGGCAAAAAATGCCGCGGGCTTCGTCGCTTTGGGGACGAGCCCACTATAGACGCTGTGCCGCATTGCCTTACGGAAGAGCAACGCCCCGTGGCACCCATCCTGCAAGAACGGGGGCCGACTTCCCCAGCCATGTCCGTTGCCCCCGACCTTTCACCCGTGCCCAGTCAGGATCTGTCGTGCCGCGAGGCCTTCACCGCCGCGGACCAACCGAGGCGGATTCTCGTCTATGCTCCGCTGGCCTACTCCACCCCGCACTTCGAAACCGACCTGGAGATCGCGCAGCGTCACTTGGATCTGGGTGATCAGGTGGAGCTCGTGCTCTGCGACGCCGAACTTTCCAGCTGCCAGCTCAACCCGAAGCACGAGTTGGCGCGCTGCATCCAATGCGTCAGCCGCAACCGGCAGGGCGCCAGCCAGCTCTCAAGCAGCGTTCCGGTCCACGGCCTGCTGGCCTCGCTTGAGCCGGAGGACCACGCGCGCCTCGCCGCCCTGCCGCGCGTTTTCGCGAGCCAGCAGGAGCTGGGCGCCTACCGCTTCGACCAATTCGACGCCGGCCTCGCAACCCTTTCCTCGCTCATCGATTTCACCCGGGCACTGACGATCAACACCAAAGCCCTCGCGACTGTCATTCACCGGACCCTCCATTCCACCGTCGCCACCTTCCTCGCCTGCAAGCGCCTCCTCGCGGCGGCCCGCTATGACCGGGTCTACATCTACAACGGACGTTGGAGCATGATGCGCTCGGCGGTGCGGGCCTGCGAACAACTCGGGATCGAGTACTACACGCACGAGCGCGGTTCGGATTTCCGCCGGTTCGCGTTGTACCGCAACGCGCTCCCCCACGACAAAGGCTGCTTTCGCGGTCAGGTCGAGGCCGCCTGGGCCCACGCCGCCGGACATCCGCAAACCCTCCCGCTGGCGGAAGCCTTCTTCACCGAGCGGCGGCAGCGTGTGGAGAAAAACTGGTTCAGCTACACCAAACTGCAGGAAAGCGGCCGCCTGCCGGCTGACTGGGAACGCCCGGCCCGTCGCCTGGTTTTGTTCACATCTTCCGAGTTTGAATTCGCCGCCATCGGCGAGGGCACCGTCGGGAGGATTTATCCGCAGCAATCGGCCGGGCTTCGCCGCCTCGCCGGCCTCATGGCCAGGCGCAGCCCGCAAACCCACTTCTGGGTGCGGGTGCATCCGAATGACAACAATCCCCTCTCAATCAAAACCTGGACGGAGGCCGTCGCCGGACTCGCCAACGCAACCCTCATCCTGCCCGCCGAGAAAGTGGACTCTTACGCGCTGCTGGATGGGGCGGACCGCATCCTCACCTTCGGCTCGACCGTGGGGATCGAGGCCACGTACTGGGGCAAGCCCAGCATCTGCGGGGAACACAGCTTCTTCGACGGTCTCGAGGCGCAGTACGAGCCGGCGGACGAGGCGGAATTACTCGAGCTGCTCTGCCGGCCGGAGCTGACACCCAAACCGCGCGAAAACGCCCTGCGCTACGGTTTCTATCTTAACACGGCGGGCGCAAACTTCCGGCACTTTGTGACGGATCAGATCTCCGACTATTCCTTCAAGAGCCCGTTTCGCGGGCGCTGCCTGCGCCCGGATCTCGAGGACCTCCGCCAGCGTCTGCTCGCGCTTTTCCAAGCGGGCGACTTCGCGCGCACCATGTCGATCGCGGGGCTCCTCGCCGCATTCAACGCCAATGACGACGCCGCTTACGCCCTCCTCGTGCTCAGCCAGCTCAAGGTCGGTGCCCTCGAGTCCGCCGTACGATCCCTCGAAACCGCCGCCGCGAGGTTGGCGCCGCCCCAACTCGAGAATGTGCTGAAGCACACCGCCTCCGGCCTGCTCGACGCCCTCATGCATGCGGCC
Source organism: uncultured Opitutia bacterium (assembly GCA_903925425.1). Classification (GTDB taxonomy): domain Bacteria; phylum Verrucomicrobiota; class Verrucomicrobiia; order Opitutales; family Opitutaceae; genus CAIYFD01. The sequence goes on from CAIYFD010000363.1 coordinate 12,541, forward strand.
AAAAAGGCCCCGTCATCCGGCGGACCCTCGGATCCGGCCCGCCGGACCGGTGCCGTGCTGCTGCAGTCCGCTCCCTTTGCCGCGGTGGGCCGAAAGCTTCTTGCCCTCGCCGACCGCAACGGAAACGCCCGGGTGCTTGAGCCGATCGTCTCTTGATCCTGGCAGCCAACTGCCGGCTGACGAATGCGGCCGGCATCCGGCCTCGATTGCGCTGCAGCCCGCGCATTGCTCGGCCCGAAACTCGCTAACCCAGAGCTTCCATCGCGGCCAGCGCCTCGGGCAGGCGGTGGAATCGTTTCCCAATCACCTGATAGTGCGGAGCGTTTGGCTCACAGTCGTCAAAAGTGACGTAGGAACGCTCGTACGCCCAGCTGTTGAAGCAAAGCCGCACCTGCAGCCCCGCGGTGCGGGCCAGCAGCTCCGGCAGCCCCGCGAAAAAGCGCCGGTAACCCGCGACGTAGCGACTCTCGCAAAGGTAGGCCTTGCGATAGCCCATCGCCACCAGGTGCAGCAACGGCTGGTCGCGCAGGTAGTCGAACATCGCGTGCGTGCAGCACGCCGAGTTCATGTTGAAGATGTCGTCGAGCACGATCATCCCGCCGTCGATCAGGTAGCGCCGGGCCAAATCGAGGTCAGAATAGACCGCGTCGTAGCTATGCTCACCATCGATGTGCGCGAAGCGCACCATCGGCACGGCCGGGGACAGCACGGTTTCGCGCCACTTGCTCACTGCCTTGGAATCGAGCACGTGAAACACCAGCTGGGCGGGCTGCACCCGGGCAAAACGCTCGATGGTCTCCCGGTTCACGCCGGCATTCTGCGTCGGGTCAATCAGGAACAGCCGTTCCTTTTCCCGCAGACCCGCCGCCAACAGCGAGGCGGTGCCAGCGCGAAACACGCCGATCTCCAGCATGTCGCCTTCGACCCCCGCGGCCTGCTGCCGCTCGAGCAAATGGGCGAAAACATGGATGCTCGGCTCCACCAGTTCGGTGATGCCGCCAAGTTCGGCGAGGTAACGCGCCACGAGTGCGGGCGCCGGTGCGGAGGCGGGGACGATGTTCATAAAATGGATTTCCCGGAGCGTTCCTTTGAACCGCGGGTCTCACGGATTACCCGGAGGGGAAGAGGTGCCGATCTGCCGAACGAGAAGGTTCAGTGATGCCGGCGTCAGGTGGTGGGTGACCATTACCGACCGACGCATCGGTCTTTGCCTTCTCAACCATGTAATCCGTTGCATCCGCGTTTAAGAAGTCGGTTGGCTCAACGGATTTCGCGCACGCAGCAGAACGCCTCCGCGGCCGCGGCGCCGGCGACGCTGCCCCAGCGCCGGGCGTTTGCCCGGATCGCTTCCGGCGAGCGCGGATGCGGGAACGCCCGCATCTCGCTTTCATAGACCTGCATGGCGGCCACCTTCGTCTCCAGATGGGCGGCGATGTCGAAAAACACCTGCGGGTGAAACCGCGGCTCGAACTGCTGGAAGCTCCACTCCGTGGAGGACCCCACCTCGTAAGCATAGACTTTCTTCACCGGGCAACCCGCCAGCGGCCGGGTCGCGGTCAGCGCCGCTCGGAACGTCACCGCATGGTCGAGATTCAGATCGCCGCCATGCTGCGTGAAGACGATCTCGGGCTGCACGCGGGCGATCTCCCGTTCGATGGTCTGCGTGACTTCAAGCAGCGGCACGGTGTCCATGCGATTGTCCGGAAATCGGGTCAGATTCACCTCCCGCGCGCCCACCAGCGCCCCAGCCCGGCGGGCCCGCTGCTGATGCAGCCGCAGCAGGTGGGCGTCCCGCCCCGGATCGAAATCCGGGCGCGAGGTCAGGCCCTCAGCCAGGATCAGAATGAACACCTGCGCGCCCTCCGCGGCGAGACGGGCCATGGTGCCGCCGCAGCCGAGCACTTCGTCGTCAGGATGAGCCGCGATCACGAGAACATTCATGCGGGGATGGGATTCGCCGGCGCCGCGGGCGCCAGCGAGGCGGCGGCGCTCGTGAGGATTTCCCGGCTTGCGGGGCCGTGGTTCAGCAACAGGTCCCACGCAGACATGTACGGCTCGAAACCGGGAAAAGCCTGGGCGTACTCCGGATGGGGATAATCGTGGAAGACCAGTTCGATGCCGGCGTCGGCAAAGGCGGCGGCGGAAAGGTAGTCGCGACCAAACGGCCCCGAAATGTAGGTCGTGGCCCCGACCGCCCGGCAGAGATTAAGGATCAGCGCATCCTTTTCCCCCGCGACGCCCAGCTCGGAGCTGAAGCGGGTCGGGCAGTCCAAGCCAAAGGCCTGACGCAGGTAGTCCGTCGTCGCCGTCGTGAGGTCGGCGAGACGACGCCAGTCGCGGCCGTAAATTTCCTCGAGGAACGCCCGGTGGCCGGCAAAGTGCCGCGCCCGCGCATAATTCGTCCTGATGGAGCCGAGATGCTTCTGCCGCCAGGCGCCGTCGGGGGAGATCTCCGCCTCATTGAGAAAGAGCGCCCCGTGCCGGCCTTTGGATTGGAGCGGCACGGTGAGCCAGTTCCAGCCGTCGGAAATGCGCACCTTATTGCGATTTGCGAACTTCGTTTTGCTGTTCGCGTCCAGGTTCACGTGATCGAGCACGATGTGCAGGTCGCTCTTGGCAATGCGGTCGAAATAGCCCAGCCAAGGCAGGTAGGCGGGCTGCATGATGGAGACCTTCATGAGGGATGATGGATGAGTTCGCGAGGCGCCGCGGCCTGCATGAATTCCAAGCACAGGAGACCGGGGCGGACCTCACCCGGATCGCTGCGGACAAACCCGGCCTTCCGGAAAGCCGATTGGCTTGGCGTGTTGTCCTCCCGCACCCAGGCCAAGACCCGCACCACACCCGTCGCCTGCGCGATTTTCAGGCAGCCCGCCTGGATTGCTTTCACGCCGAGGCCCCGACCGGTGAAACGGGGGTGAAGATAGATGGAGACCTGCGCCTGCCCCGATCCCTCCCAATCAAAGCGGATCTGGCCGGCCGGCTGACCGCCGGAATGTATAATGAAGATCTGCCGCGCGTCGCTGCGGAGGCTGGCTGCGAACCAGCCGTGGTGTTCCTCCCAGGCAATCACGCCTTTCTGCGACGCGGCCTCGACGACCGAGGGCAGATTCCGCCAGGCAAAGACCATCGCGGCATCGGCCGTGACGGCCGGCCGAAGCGTCAGGTGCTCCTCAAGCGGATCGTGGGCGAATTCCTTCATGCCATTTTTCCCGGATGCCTCACGCGGATCGCCCGATCCCTCCTTGAAGGCCGAGCGTGGACTCCTTCCGCGCCGTGATCGTCTCGGCGGCGACGGAGTCGCGCGCCCTCCCGGGAAAACCCAGGCTTTCATGCGGCTCTTCCGATGGCGCGACACACGCCCAGCTGAAGCCGTCGCCGCGCTTCAGGTCTTGGACCAGTGTCCGGCCGAGCAAGTTCTCCAGCTGCGAAGGCGGCAATCCGCCCGCCGGCCGATGAAAGCCGATGTCCGCCTCCGCGAGGATGTGCCCGGCGGGCAGATCGCGCGCGGCCGTGCAGGTGACCCGGTATTCCTCGCGCGCGCGCCGCTCCAGCGCGGTCGGTTGCAGCTCCGGCCGCCCGAGCATCGTCTCAACCTCACGCACCCGGAGCACGAGCTCGCGAAATTCCACCGGATCGGAGGAGAACCAATGATCGGGGCCGGGCAGTTGCCGGTCGGTGGTGAAATGTTTCTCGATCATGCAGGCCCCGACGCAGACGGCCGCGACGGCGGCCTCCCAGCCCGCGGTGTGGTCGCTGAAGCCCGCGGCGCAGTTAAATTTTCGCGCCAGTTCTGGGATACGCCGCAGATGCACCGCGTCGCTGGGCGTCGGATAGGCCGAGGTGCAGGCCAGCAGCACGAGGTCGCTCCCGCCGGCCCCGCGAAAAGCCGCAACGGCCTCCGCGATCTCCGCCTCGTTCGCCATCCCCGTCGACAGGATCGTTGGCAAACCGGTGCGCGCCATGTGGCGGATCAGGGGCAGATGCCCGAGGCAGTCCGAGCCGTTCTTGAGGTAGGCCGTCCCGATCCGAATCAGGGCATCAACCCCGCCCTTGCCCATCGGGGTGCTGAAAAACAGGACCCCGGCCCGGTCACAGCACTGCTTCAGGCGCACCAGATCCGCGTCGGACAATTCGTAGCGCTTGAACATGGCCAGCTGCGACTCGGTGACCTCCCGGCCCTGGCTCAGGTAAGTGTAGGTCAGGGTGTGGTCGCTCAGGAATTCATCCGCGACGTAGTTCTGGAATTTCACTGCATCCGCCCCGGCATCCCTGGCGGCATGGATCATGGTTTCGGCGAGGTCCATGTCGCCGTTGTGGTTGATACCGATCTCGGCAATGAGGAGGACGCGGGACAGGGTCATGGACAGGCGGGAGCGAGGGTGACGGGTGCGGTTTGGAGTTGGCGGACGACGCGCCGGGCGCCATCGGCGTCGAACAAGCCCGGCGCCGGCCCAGGCCCGGACAGGAGATGTTCCAAGGCGGAGCCAAGGTCGCACTTGACGAGCTCCTCAAGGCGCATCGCACGGAAATAGGGCACGGTGGACAGTGCCGCTAAACCGGCGAGCTGGTTCTGCTCGCCCGCCCCGATGAGGGCGGGCACGCGCAGGCTCGCCAGTTCCCACACGGTCGAACCGCCCGCGGCGATGGCCGCGTCCGCCCAATTCATCAAGGTGGCGACATTCGGCGGATCCACCCGGACCTCGCAGACAAAGGGCGCGGTTTCGGCCAGCGCGCGCAGGGCACCCGCATGCGGGTTGGCGGCGCCGGCCAGGACCATCACGTGCAGGTTCCGGCCCGCGGCCGGAAACAGGTTACGCAGGATCGCCCCCATGACGTTTTCTGCGTCGGCCCCGCCCATCGTGAGCAGGACACGGCGCGTCCGCGGCGGACACGCCCGCGCGCGGGCCGGCGTCCCGCGGAACTCGCGCCGCAGCAGACTGAAATGCGGTCCCAGCAGCAGCCGGGTATCCGGGTCGATCCGGCCCGCGTAATTGCCCTCCGCGGCGCTGAGATTCTGGTTGAGCACGATTTCCACCGGATAGCGGTCGAGATGCCCCGTGTCGTCGACAACCAGGACGCGCCGGCCGGCCGTCCGCAGGCCGGCGAGGTACTCCGGGGTGAAACCATAGCCGTCCA
>CAIYFD010000364.1 GCA_903925425.1 uncultured Opitutia bacterium
GCAGTTCCTGATCGAGTCAGTGGTGATCTCGCTCGCCGGGGGGCTGCTGGGCATCCTGCTCGGCGTGCTCGGTGGCAACGGCGTGGCGCTCATGCTGAGCGCAACCGTGGTGTTTCCGTGGAACTGGGCCCTCGCGGGCCTGGGAGTTTGCTCGGCGATCGGTGTCGGCTTCGGTTTCTATCCGGCCTGGAAAGCCGCCTCGCTCGATCCGATCGAGGCGCTGCGGTTTGAGTAGTTCAGGCGGTAGGGTGTGTCACTCCGTGACCGCCGCGATTATGTTTATCCGGCGGCGGGCGGAGTCGCTGCCCTGCCGGATCAATCCAGCCTTTCAACTTTAGTGGGCTGACTTTCAACTGGCGGCGTGAACCTCATCCTGTTCGAGCCTGCCGAGCTGGGGGTGCCGCTGCCGCGCAGCGACGGGCGCGCCGAGCATCTCCTGGCCGTGCTGCGCCGTCAGCCGGGCGACACCTTCGATGCCGGCCTCGTGAACGGGCCGCGCGGCAAGGGCACGCTGGTGCGGGTGGGGGAGAACGGGGTGGAGCTGACGTTCTCGTGGGGCTCGCCGCCCGCGGAGCCGGAGCCGCTGCACCTGCTCATTGGTCTGCCGCGACCGCAGACGGCCCGGAAGATCCTGCAGGAAACGGCGGCCTTGGGCGTGGCGCGTTTGGAATTCTTTGTCTCGGAAAAGGGTGAGAGCGGCTATGCGGGCAGCACGCTGTGGACCTCGGGCGAATGGCGCCGGCATCTGCTGGCGGGGGCGGCGCAGGCGTTTGACACCCGTCTACCGGAAGTCGCGACCGGGGCGACCCTGTCCGAGGCCATCGGGAGATTGCCCCGCACCGGATGCCGGCTCGCACTCGACAATTACGAGGCGACGCAGGTGCTCGGCCCGGAGGCGATCGGGACGGTGGCGGCAAGGGCCGGTCCGGAGGTGATCCTGGCCTTGGGGTCGGAGCGAGGGTGGTCCCTAGGGGAGCGGGCCCTGCTCCGGGCGGAAGGTTTCACGCTCGTCCACCTCGGTGCGCGGGTGCTCCGGGTGGAGACGGCGGTGGTGGCGGCGGTCACCTTGGCCCGGTCGGCCCGGGGCTGGCTGCGGTAAGCGGGCTGGCAGGGGCTCCAACCGGGCTGTTACCGCCGCTGGATTTCCGGCATTTACACTGTGGCGGCCATCCGTTTTGGTTCGCGGTTCCAACGAGCAAACCCTGCGCCCATGTCTTCCCCCCTTGATCCTTCCAAGTCCGCCGCTGTCGCCGCGGAGCCTATTGCCGCGCCGAATTTCGAGGAGCAGTTTCACGTCTTCTGGCAGAAGAACGGCACGCGGGTGTACGCGTTCTGCGCCGCGGTGGCGGTCGGAATCGTGGCCGTGTACGGCTATCGGGCCTACCAAGCCGGCGTTGACGAAGGTATCGGCGAAAAGTACGCCGCGTCCGAGACCACGGCCCAGCTGCAGTCGTTCATTTCCGCGAATCCTGGACATCAATTGGCGGGTCTGGCCCAGCTGCGCATCGCCGATGAGGCCTATGCCGGCGGCAAATATGCCGATGCGTCCGCCGCCTATGACAAGGCGATCACCATGCTGCCTGCCGGTCCCTTTGGCGCTCGGGCCAAGCTGGGTGCGGCCATGGGCCGGATTGCCGCGGGCCGCGCCGCCGAGGGCGAAGATGCCCTGAAGAAGCTCGCCGCCGACAGCGCTCAGGCCGCGCCGGTGCGTGCCGAGGCGACCTACCAGCTTTTCACCTTGGCCCAGGGGGCCGGCAAGAACGACGAGGCGATCAAGTACGCCGACCAGCTCTTCCAACTGGCGCCGACGAGTCCTTGGGCCCAGCGGACCCTTGCGATGCGGGCCATGACCCCGTCCTTGGCCGCGGCATCCGCGACCCCGACGGCTCCGGTGATTCAGGTCGCTCCGGCCGCCAAATAAGGCTCCGGGCGTGATTGATTTTGGCTGTGTGGCATTTTTTAGGGCCACGGCCATTGACAACGTTGGGTTAAAGGGGGCCTAGTGGTCCCAGTACGGGGTGTAGCTTAGCCTGGTAGAGCGCCTGGTTTGGGACCAGGAGGTCGTAGGTTCGAATCCTATCGCCCCGACCATTTTTCGCCGAGCCTACA
>CAIYFD010000365.1 GCA_903925425.1 uncultured Opitutia bacterium
GCCGCGATGATCGATCGCCCGATCCCTCAATCCCGGCCGGCTCGTCGAGCCAGCCCTACCGGCGCTGCCGCGCCAAGATGATCACTTCTCCCTCGAGGAGCTCTTTTTCCCGCCCGAGCCGCTGTGGAGCAGCGTGCCGGCGAGGACGCCGATCGCGAACATACCGAAAAAGATCAGCGCCGCCGGGGCGTCGATGGGCTTGGGCGTCGCCAGCGGGAAGGCGAAGCTGATGCGGCCGGTGTTGTACATGCCCACGTAGAGCACGACGAAGAGCAGGATCAGGAAAGCGATGGATTTGAGGACAGCCTTGAAGCTCATGGTGACGGGGGAGGATTGCGGACGACCCACCGATAATCCGTCCGCCGCCGTTGGCCATGAAATACTGGCGCAAGCGAGGCTCGACGCCGCCCCCTCCCCGGGCGATTCTGCTGCGTCATGATCCGCGCGTTCCAATGGGACCTCGCCCGGCAGGTGGAGCGGCTCGACTGGCTCACCGCTCAACTGCCGCGCTACGCTGCGTGGGGCTACGAGGAACTTCACCTGCACCTCGAGGACGCCGTGGAATATCCCAGTCTGCCCGGGGTCGCGCGGCCCGACGCCTACACCCACGCCCAGCTCGGGACGCTCGTGGCGGCGGCCACCCGCGCCGGCATCAAGGTTGTGCCCATCGCCAACCTGCTCGGGCACACCCAGTATCTCATCAAGGTGCCCGGGCTGCGCGACCTGAACGAGCTGCGCGCCGCCGACGGCTCGGCGCTGGAGCGCGGACAGATCTGCCCGGTTCACCCGCGCACGCTCGAAATCGCCGGCAAGCTCCTGCGCGACCTGGCGCCGTTCTGCACCGCCGGACGCGTCCATGTCGGGCTCGACGAATCGTTCCACCTCGGCCGGCACCCGCTGAGCCAAGCCGACATCGCCCGGCAGGGGTTGGCCGGACACTTCGCCGCCCACGTCGATCGCCTGCACACGCTCGCCAGCTGCCATGGTCTGCAGCTCGGCATCTGGGCCGACATGCTGTACTTCCTCCCGGGTGCCATCGCCCGGCTGCCGCGCGACATCGCGGCGTACGACTGGTACTACTATCCCTTCAAGCGCCATCCACGGGTGGAGCTCTTCAACTTCGCGGAGCGCAACCTGGCCGCCCCGTTGCAAGCGCGGGGCATCGACTACTGGGGTTGCCCGATGAACAGCGGGTTCCGCCATGAGCCGCTGCCGGTGTTCTCCGACCGGCTCGCGAACCTGCGCTCATGGTGGGACCGCTGCCGGAAGGTCGACGCGAAGGGTTTCCTCGTGACCTCTTGGGAAACCGGCCGCCTCGCCGCGGAGCTGGCGACCGTCCTCGACGCGGCCGCGGCCTCGCTCTGGCTCGACGCCGGCAACCCGTCGCCCGCCGCCATGCTGGAGCGCGGGTTTGCCCGGGTCTTCGGCCGCCCCACCGCCCGCCGCGCGGCGCAGGCCGCCCTCGCTTCCGACCGCCACGCCTTCACCGGGTACGCCCGCTGGGAATCGAACCACCGCTGGGATCTCGGTCCCGGCGCGAAGGGGCCCAGCTCCGCCGCCCAGGAATTTAAGGCGCTCGACCGTCTGACCCACGCCGCCCGGGCCCTGCCTGCCCCGCTCGCGGCCAGTCTGGCGTTCCGGCGCTATCTCGCGGCGCGCGACGCCTTCATCCGCCGCAACGCCGCGGAGGTTTTCCGCCTCCGCCAATGGCTGCACTCCCACGGCCCGGCCGATCCCCGGATCCGGGCTTCCATCGCCGCCGCC
>CAIYFD010000366.1 GCA_903925425.1 uncultured Opitutia bacterium
AAATCCATCGGAACATGATCCAGCGCCGCGATTATCCGGACAACGTCTTCACCGGCTCCCCGGACAAGATCGCCGAGATCAAGGCCCGGATCACCTCCGGCGCCTGGTGGTGAGCGGCTGAGCGCTTCATGTCTTTTGCAGCCCCGGAGTGCCCCGCGCGCTCCGGGGCTTTTTGTGCGGCGATGATTCCGGATGGTGGCACACAGAGGCACAGGGGACTCGGAGCACGATCCCTTGGTTTGAATTCCGGACCCAAAGTATTTCCGTTCTCCGTGAACTCTGTGTCTCTGTGTGCCACCCTTCCGGGGTATTTGAAAACCGCGCTGGCGAACATTTTTGAAATAGCTTCACCTTTCATCGCCTCTTAAGCTGTACCTCATACCCCCATGAACCTCTCCCATCGTATCCTGCTCCGTCTGGTCGCCGCCATTGCCGGCCTGACCTTCGTTTCGATCCTCCCGGCCCAGAGCGCCGCGCCAGCGGCGCCTGCCGCCCCGGCGACCCCGGGGCTGACGCTTACCACGACGGCCTTCGAGGATGGCGGGTTGATTCCCGCGCGGTTCACTCAGTCCGACCCGAGTCCGGTTTCCCCGAAACTGGACTGGACCTACGTGCCGGCCGGCACGGTGAGCTTCGTGCTCATCATGCACGATCCGGATGTGGCACTGAACCGCACGACCGAGGACTTCCTGCACTGGCTGATTTTCAATATCCCGGGCACGGCGACCGGCCTGCCGGAGAACGTCCCGGTCATGCCGCAGCGCCCTGACGGCTCGGTGCAGGGCAAGAATCGCGGCAACATCAACGGCTATCGCGGCCCCGGCGCGCCGGCGGTGGGCCCTTACCATCATTACACCTTCGCATTGTTCGCCCTCGACGTGAAGCTCGACCTGACCGCCGACGCCACCCGCGCGGAGGTCCTGAAAGCGATGGACGGCCACATCCTCGGCAAGGGCGTGTTGGGCGGCCGATTCCACCGCTAGTCGGCCTGGAGCGCTGAATAACATGGGATGCCTTTGGCGGCAAAATTGGCGCAAGAGGCTGGGGGCGGATCGAGGTTCGGGTCCGCGACTCAAAACTCAGAACCCTGAACCCCGAACTCCGCCGCCTGCCTGCGGCGCAGGGTTGCCAACGGCGGCAAGGCGCGCTCGTTTGGGCGAATGTCCACGTCCGCCGCTCCCGTCGAAGACCGCGATCCCTACGCGGCGCTCCGGCACACCGCCTACCGGCGGTTCCTGATCGGGCGGGGCGTATTCCTGATTGGCGGGCAGATGCAGATGACGGCGGTGGGCTGGCAGATCTACGAGCGGCTGGGTTCGAAGCTCGCGCTTGGGTTGGTTGGTCTGGTCCAGATCATCCCCGTCCTCGTGCTGGCGCTGCCAGCCGGACACGTGGCGGATCATTATGACCGCCGGAAGATCGTCGCGGGCGGCCTGTCGGTTTACCTGCTTTGCTCGCTCGGCCTCGCGGCAATCGCGTGGCAGGACGGACCGCCAGCGCTGATTTATGCGCTGCTGTTCACCATCGCGATCGCGCGTTCCTTCACGGTGCCGGCGCTCGGCTCGCTGCTGCCGTCGGTGATCCCGCGCGGCCTCTGGGCGAACGCGGCCACGTGGAACAGCTCGCTCTTCGAGCTGGCGGGCATGACGGGCCCTGGGGTGGCCGGCCTGTTGATCGCGGTGAGCGGCGGGTCCACGGCGGTGTTTTTTGCCGCGGCGGGCTGCGCGCTGTCGGCCGCGCTGCTGTTTTCGTCGATCCAGGTGCCGGCACGGGACGTGAAACCGCGGGCGCCGGACCTGGCGGGGTTGCTCAGCGGACTGCGCTTCATGTTCAAAGCGCGGCTGCTCTTCGCGGCGGCGAGCCTGGATCTCTTCGCCGTGCTGCTCGGCGGTGCGACCGCGCTGCTGCCCGTCGTGGCGAAGGACATTCTCCACACCGGCCCGGCGGGCTTCGGCTGGCTGCGGGCGGCGCCTTCGATCGGGGCGGTGGCGATGGCGTTCGTGACCGCGCACCTGCCGCCGTGGAAAAATGCCGGCCGCGTGCTGCTCTGGTCGTTCGTCGGTTTCGGCGTGGCGATCGTCGCGTTCGGCTTCTCTCGCAACTATTGGTTCTCGCTCGCGATGCTCGTGCTCACGGGGGTGTTCGACAACCTGAATGTCGTCATCCGCCAGACGCTCATGCAATTCCTCACCCCGGACGCGATGCGGGGCCGGGTGAGTGCGGTGAACTACATCTTCATCGGGTGCTCGAACGAGCTCGGGGCCTTTGAATCGGGACTCGCCGCCCAGTGGCTGGGCACGGTCCCGGCGATCGAGGCCGGCGGCGCGGGCGCGCTGCTCGTCGTGGCGGTGGTGGCGTGGCTCTCGCCGGCATTGCGACGGCTCGGCGGCCTGCACGCGCTCGAGCCGGTGGAGCCGTGACGTCCCGGAAAGCGTTGTCAGGATTCTCAGTTCTGGCCCGTGATCCGCCGATCGACCGATTCCCTCCCGCCGAACCAGCCGAGGGCCTTTGGCGCGCCATGGGGAACGGGACGAGGCCGAGGGTGAGGCGGTGGGGCGACGCTGTCGGTGATCGAGAGGAGGCGCTGCAGCGGTTTCAGGGTGCGGAACGTGAGCGGGTTGGGCTGCGTGGTGCTGGCGCCGTCGCCGGTGGAGGGAAAGCGGCTCGCCCTCAACCCGCGTGATTGTCCCGAGAACGGGAAAGCGGTCGCCCGCGGGCTGCAGGAGCGAGGCCTGCGGGTCAGGATCTCCGGCGCGTTGACGTAGTGGGATCGCTCAGATCGCCGTTTCATTTCCCGCTCTTTCCTGTAGCTGTGGGTCGTGCACCCCGCCCCAAGGAAGCCCTGGTACCGGATTCTCTACGTTCAGGTTCTCGTCGCTGTCGCGCTCGGCATCGTGATCGGCCTGCTCTGGCCCGACACCGGCAAGGCGCTGAAGCCGCTCGGCGACGGCTTCATCAAGCTGGTCAAGCTGATCATCGCCCCGATCATCTTCTGCACCGTCGTGCATGGCATCGCCGCGATGCGCGACGTCCGGAAACTCGGCCGCATCGGCGGCAAGACGCTGCTGTATTTCGAGGTCGTCTCCACGCTCGCCCTGATCATCGGACTGGTCGTCGTCAATGTCCTGAAGCCCGGCGAAGGCTTCAATATCGACCCGAAGACCCTCGATCCCGGCGTCGGCCAGAGCTACGTGCAACAGGGCCAGTCGCTCACCCTCGTCAATTTCCTGCTCAATATCATCCCCGGCACTTTCTTTGACGCACTCGCGAGAGGGGAGCTGCTGCAGGTCCTTCTCGTGGCCGTCCTGACGGGATTTTCCATTTCGTTCCTCGGGGAGCAGGGCCGGCCGGTCCTGCGCGTGTTCGAGCACGCCGCCCAAGTCTTCTTCGGAATCATGCGTATCGTCGTGCAGGTGGCGCCGCTGGGCGCACTCGGCGCGATGGGGTTCACCGTCGGCAGCTATGGCGTCGCAGCGTTGAAGCCGCTGCTGGAGCTGATGCTTGGTTTCTATCTCACCGCCGGCCTGTTCGTCGTGGTGGTGCTCGGATTGGTCGCCCGGGTGGCGGGTTTCTCGATCTTTCGGTTTCTTCGCTACATCCGGGAGGAGTTGCTGCTGGTGCTGGGCACGAGCTCTTCGGAAACGGCCCTGCCGGGCATGCTGTTGAAAATGAAACGCCTCGGCTGCGCGGAATCGACCGTGGGCCTCGTGATTCCGACCGGCTACAGCTTCAATCTCGACGGCACCAACATCTACATGACGATGGCCGCGGTTTTCCTTGCGCAGGCGACGAACACGCCCCTCGGCCTCGGCCAGCAGCTGACGCTCCTCGGCGTGGCGCTGCTTTCCTCGAAGGGCGCCAGCGGCGTGACGGGAGCGGGCTTCATCACGCTCGC
>CAIYFD010000367.1 GCA_903925425.1 uncultured Opitutia bacterium
GCTTCCGACGTTCGTACAGGGAACGGTCCGGGTCGCCGCCCAGAGCGAGCTGCTGGCGCTCAGTAACAACCAGTTCCTCGTGATCACGCGCGACTCCGGCAACGGTCACGGCCTGCTGCCGACTTCCATCTACCGCACCGTGTGCATTTACGACATTTCCGGCGCGACCAACATCGCCGGCACCGCCTACGACTCACCCGCCACACCCCTCGCGCCGAACGGCGTGCTGGCCGCAGGGATCGCACCCGCCACGCGCGCGGTGTTGATCGACATCAATGACGCCACCCAGCTCGCAAAGTTCGGCCTCCACAACGGACCCGCCGACGACAACAACAACCTCTCCGAAAAATGGGAGGCCCTCGCGCTCGCCCCCGCGCTCGATCCTTCCGCCCCCGACGACTGGTTTCTCTTTGTCGGCAACGACAACGACTTCATCACGCAGCAGGGTTTCCAGGACGGCGCCGCGTATGCCGACGCCTCCGGGGTGGAGAACGACAGCATGATCCTCGTCTTTCGCCTCACCTTGCCCGGCCGCATGGCAATCGCCTCCAGCCGCGCCCAGACCAGCTCAGGTGCCGGCACGCACATCATGGGCCTGGCTGTCTCGGGCCCCAAGCCCAAGCGCATGCTGATCCGCGGCGTGGGACCGACCCTCGCCAATTTCGGCCTCGGCGGCGCCCTCTCCGATACGCTGATGACGGTCTACAATGGCGCGGGGCAGCCCATCCTCAATAATGACAACTGGAACGACGATCCGGCGGCGGCCGCCGAGCTGCGCACCGTGACCAGCCGCGCCGGCGCCTTCACCCTGCCGGAAGCGAGCAAGGACTCGGCGATCCTCACCACGCTCGACCCGGGCGTTTACACCATCCACGTTAGCGGCGCCGGCGGCGCGAGCGGAGTCAGCCTGATCGAAGTCTATGAAATTCCCTGAGCGCGCCGCGGGCCGTTTGCCATTGCGGAGCACTCAATAAACCAACGGGCCGGGGCGTCGTTTGCGCCCCGGCTAGATGGCGGATCTGACCTCGCCTTCAGCCAGCCCAGTCACCATGGCTGGGACTGCCATGAGGAACGTCGCGACCTTCACGACCCCGGACGAAGCGCGCCTTGCAGTCTCGCGGCTCGAGAGCGCCGGGATCGGCGCCGTGATTCCCGACGACCTCACCCTGAGCCAGAACTACGTTTTTGCCCCAGCCCTCGGCGGCGTGCGGGTGCAGGTGCGGGACGAGGATCTGGAGGACTCCCGCACCATTCTCGGCCTCACGCCGTTGGCAAGCGGCGTCCTGCACTGTCCCCATTGCCACTCGACCGATGTGGGGGTGCGGCCGTTGGGCGGGATGCAGGCCATCGCGGTGACGCTCAATCTTCCCTGGTTTTCGGGCAAGATCACGGCCGACTGCCGGGCGTGCCACCGGAGCTTCGACGTGTCGCGAGTTGGAAGGCGGGATTGAGGGCCGTCCTTCTCGCACCCGGCAAATCCCTTAATAGCGGAGGCCGCGCGTATCGCTTCCGTCTGAGGAGCGTCTTGCTTGGGTAGCCCGTCATGAACTCACCCGCCGCCCCGACTCCCCCGACGCGCGATCACTTCAAGTTTCGCTGGGACGTGCTCCTGCTGGCGGTTTTTCTCGCGACCTGCGCGCCGAGCGTCACCGGCATTCCGGTGCATGAGTGGGTCAGCGTCGCCATCGTGCCCATCGTGGCAATCCACCTCGCCGTAAACTGGAACTGGATCATCGACGTGACCCGCCGCTCGCTCGGCCGCCTGCAGGGCGAGGTGCGGTTCAACCACGTGCTCGATGGGCTGCTGTTCGTTGGCTTCGCCCTCCTGATGGTGTCGGGCATCCTCATTTCCGAGTCGTTCCTGCCCTCGCTGGGATTCGCCCGGAGGACGGATCCGTACTGGAACAACCTGCACAACACGACGGCGAACATCTTTCCCTCCCTGATCGGCATCCACCTCGCCATGCACTGGCGCTGGATCGTCGGAAAACTCCGCGGCCGGACCACCGCGGCCGAAACCCCCGGAGGTGCGCCATGAAGCTCCTGTTTCGTTCCCTCGTGATCCTGCTGGCCGGCATCGCCGTCGCGCTGGCTTTCCTGCCGCTCGGCTCCACCTCGTGGGCCGACAACATGCGGACTCGGCGCGGCGGACGCGGCCGGCCACCAGGTGTTATGGTGAATCCCCAAGCCAGGCCTCCGGCCACCCCCGGCTCCGCGGCCGAATCCGGTCAGCTCCCCACCAACACCTTCCGGGGCGGTCGCGGCGAAAATGGTCCGCCACCCCCAGGGGGACGCGGCGGCGGCCGCGGCGGAAACCCGGGCCTGTTCAGCCATTTCAACGGACGGCAATCCCTTGTCGGCGACGCGCTGCGCTTCACCCAGATTCTTGTGCTCCAGATCGGCATCCCCGCCGGCCTGACCATGGCCCTGCTGGCCGCCGCTCGCCGAAAACGTAAAACAGCCTGAGAGCGCTCGGCGACCAGCTCCCACCAACGGCCGCCGGCACTTGGGAACGTCAACTCATGGATGACATGTCGCACCGCGCCGCTCCCCGGGGAATGTCATCTAATAGATGACATTCCCGCGACGGCCGTGCCGGCCTGCCGCGCCCTGAATCGCGCTTGCCCGCGCCGGGGGCGCTTGGTCTGCTGCGCCTCCCTGCCATGAGCAACACTCCGCCCGCCAATCCGCTCCGCCCCCACTCGTCCGTCGTTGTCGACGGCAACGACCGCGCCCCCGCCCGCTCAATGCTGCGCGCGGTTGGTTTCACGGACGAGGATTTCACGAAGCCGCAGATCGCCGTCGCCGCCTCCGCCAGCGACATGACGCCCTGCAACGTCCACCTCGGCGACCTCAGCGACCACGCCCGCAAGGGCATCGCCGCCGCCGGCGGCAAGCCGGTCTATTTCAACACCATCACGGTGACCGACGGCATCAGCATGGGCACGCTCGGCATGCGCTACAGCCTCGTCTCGCGCGAGGTCATCGCCGACTCGATTGAGACCGCGGTCGCGGCCGAGGGCTTCGACGGCCTGATCGCGATCGGCGGGTGCGACAAGAACATGCCCGGCGCCATGATGGCCATCGCCCGCCTCAATCGCCCCGCGGTCTTCATCTACGGCGGCACCATCCTCCCGGGTTTCCTGCCCACCGACACCAAGCAGGAGAAGCCGTTGGATATCGTCTCGGTCTTCGAGGCCGTCGGCAAACACGCCAAGGGCGAGCTCGACGCCCAGGGTCTCAGGGAAGTTGAGAAGTGCGCCATCCCCGGCCCCGGCTCCTGCGGCGGCATGTACACCGCCAATACCATGGCCACGGCCATCGAGGTGCTCGGCATGAGCCTCCCGAACTCCAGCGCCCAGCTCGCCATCGGCAAGGAGAAGCGCGAGGACTGCGAACGCGCCGGCGCCGCCGTCATGAACATGCTCCGCACGGGCCTCAAGCCGCGCGATATTCTCACCCGGAAGGCCTTTGAAAACGCCATCGTGGTCTGCACCGCGCTCGGCGGCTCGACCAACCTCATCCTCCACCTCCTCGCCATCGCCCACTGCGCCGAAGTCGAGCTCACGCTCAACGACTTCAAGGTCATCGGCGAACGCGTGCCGCTCCTCGGCGACATGAAGCCCTTCGGCAAGTACGGCATGGCCCACCTCATCCGCTTCGGCGGCATCCGCCCGATGATGAAGATGCTGCTCGACCGCGGCATGCTCCACGGCGACTGCCTCACCGTGACCGGCGAGACCATCGCCGAGTCGCTCAAGAACGTGCAGCCCTACCCGTCCTACCCGGACAAGCAGGACGTCATCCGTCCCTTCGACCAGCCGATCAAGAAGGAGACGCACCTCCGCGTCCTCCACGGCAACCTCGCCCCCGGCGGCGCGGTCGGCAAGATCACCGGCAAGGAAGGCCTCTACTTCAAGGGCACCGCCAAGGTCTACGAGGGCGAGGAAGACGCGCTCAAGGGCATCCTCCGCGGCGACATCGTGAAGGGTGACGTGCTCGTGATCCGCAACGAGGGTCCCGTCGGCGGCCCCGGCATGCGCGAGATGCTCTCCCCCACCGCCGCCGTCGCCGGCCGCGGCCTGATCAAGGACGTCGCGCTCATCACCGACGGACGCTTCTCCGGCGGCAGCCACGGCTTCGACGTCGCCCACATCACCCCCGAGGCCGCGAAGGGCGGCCCGATCGGCATCGTGCGCAACGGCGACATCATCGAGATCGACGCCGTCAAGAACACCATCGACCTCCGCATTCCGGACGAGGAGTACAAAAAGCGCCTCGCCGCTTATGTCCCCCCGCCGCAGCGCGAAACCCGCGGCGTCCTCGCGAAGTACGCCAAGCTCGTCAGCACGGCCTCCGAGGGCGCCGTGACGGACAAGTATCTCTGAGAAC
This sequence comes from uncultured Opitutia bacterium, assembly GCA_903925425.1. GTDB lineage: Bacteria > Verrucomicrobiota > Verrucomicrobiia > Opitutales > Opitutaceae > CAIYFD01. The sequence continues at coordinate 4,393 of CAIYFD010000367.1, forward strand.
GTTTAACGCTTAACTCTTAACGTTTAAGTACTGAGACCTGCCGCGCTGAACCACGTCTGCCCACGTAATCCGATTACTTAAGCGTTAAAAGTTAAGCGTTGAGCGTTAAACGTTCCGCGCGCCCGGCGCGCTGCCCC
>CAIYFD010000368.1 GCA_903925425.1 uncultured Opitutia bacterium
AGCGTGAGCAGCACAAACGCGAGCGGGATCGGGTATTCCCAGCCGAGCATCGCCACCATGATTCCAATGACCATGATCTTGTCGGCGAGGGCATCCATCAGCTTGCCAAAGATCGTCGTGATCCCGCGCTTCCGCGCGATGTGGCCGTCGAGCCAGTCGCTAACCGCCCCCGCGATGAAAAACCAGAAGGCGAGCGACGCCGCGCCCAGCCACGACTGGAACATCAGCCACACGATGATGAACATCAGCGGTATGCGCGACAGGGTGAGAATATTCGGCAGGTTCATCGGGGCGACGCCTGAATGAAGAACACACTGGCGTCGGTACGAATGGCAAGTGCGGAGCCCGTGCCACGCACTTTCTCTATCGCATCGCGCGGACTTTGCGGTTTCGTCGGGCCGCATCCCATGCGCCACTGCATCTACCCGGGAACGTTTGATCCCATCACTTACGGCCACCTCGACGTGCTGGGCCGCGCGGTCCGGTTGTTTGACCGCGTCACGCTCGCGATCGCACCGAACGCCGGCAAGACGCCCCTGTTCACCTCGGCCGAGCGCGTGGCCATGGTGCAGCCCAACGTGGCGGTTTTCCCCAATGTCTCGGTCGTGACCTTCGAGGGGCTGCTGGTCGAGTTCGCCATGGACCAGAAGGCCGATGCGATCATCCGCGGGCTTCGCGCCCTGTCCGACTTTGAATTTGAGTTCAACATGGCGCTGATGAACCGCCACCTCCAGCCCGCGCTCGAGACCCTCTTTGTCATGCCCAACGAGCAATTCAGCTACACGAGTTCCACCCTCGTAAAACAGGTCGCAAAATACGGCGGCGACGTCTCGAACTTCGTGCCCCCCAACGTCGCCGAAGCCCTGCGCCTGGCCTACCCCCAAAACCGCTGATTGGGCGCCTTCGCGGCCAGACTAGGCGACGAAACGGCCGAACTGCCCCCCGCAAAAAGCGTCGGATTGCGCCGAAAATCCGTGACATCTTTTTTCTGTCACCTTTAACCAACCCTTTCGTCTTACGGGCTGGTCGGCAGGCCCCGGGTAGAGTCCTCCTTTCTGGGACTTTGTCCGTCAGCAGACGACCAACCCAGTCCTCACCAACAAATCCCCTTTATGGCTAAATCAAGTGGCATCGGCGGCATTCTCATTACCCTCCTCGTTCTCGGCGCGGCCGGTTACGGCGGTTACTACTTCTACTCCTCGAAGGGTAGCCAAGAGATCGAATACTCGACCACGGCGGTCCGGCGCGGCAGCGTCCGCCAGACGATTACGGCGACCGGCGCCCTCCAGACGGTCCGCCAGGTCGACGTCTCCACCCTCGTGTCGGGTGAAGTCATCGATTTCTACAAGGATTTCAACGACAAGGTCCTGAAGGGCGACGTCCTCCTCCAGATCGACTCAGCGCCCTACGTGCTGAAGCTCCAGACCGCCCAGGCCAATTACGATTCGAACATGGCCTCGACGACCAAGACGCTCCATGATGCCGACCGGACCATCAATCTCTACAAGCAGAAGCTTGTCTCCGAGCAGGAATATGATGCGGCGAACACCTCGATCGCCCAGGCCAAAGCCAGCCAACAGAACAGCCAGACCAGCCTCGATCAGGCCAAGCTCGACCTGAGCCGCACCAAGATCGTCGCCCCGGAAGACGGCATCGTCCTGAATCGCGCGGTGGAAAAGGGCAAAACCGTCAATTCCAGCCAGAACTCCATCGCCCTCTTCACGCTGGTGAACGACCTGACCAAGCTGCAGGTCAGCGCCGACGTGTCCGAGGCCGACATCGGCAACGCCAAGGAAGGCCAAGTCGTCGAGTTCTCGGTCGATGCGTTCCCGAACCGCACCTTTCAAGGTCAGGTCCGTCAGGTCCGCACGGCCCCCAAGAACGCCAACGGCGTCGTTTCCTACTCCTGCATCATCGATGTGCCGAATGATGACCTTTCTCTCCGCGTCGGCATGACCGCGAATCTCGCGATCATCATCGCCACCCGCCCGACCACCACGCTGGTTGTACCGAATGCCGCCCTCCGGACCAAGATTCCGGACGAAGTGCAGACCGAGATGACCAAGCGCAAGGCGGCGGGCACGACCGGCACCACGGCATCGGCCAAGGACGCGGCTCCCCAGGCCCAGACCGGCGCCAAGGCTGCCGTCGACACGAGCGGCATTGATCCCGCGCTGCTTGCTCAAGGTCGCGGCGGTCAGGGCCAAGGCGGCCAGCGCCCCGGCGGCGGCGCCGGTGGTGGCGGTGGTGGTCAGCGCGGCGGTGGCGGTCGCGGCGGTCGCGGCGGCAACGTTCCGGCCGAGGCCACGGGCGTCGGTACCAACATCAGCATGGCGCCCCGCAGGGTCTACAAGCTTGTGACGGATTCCGCCGGCAAGAAATTGCCCGAGGAAATCTCGATTCGCCTCGGAATTTCCGACGGCACGAACACGGAAATCACCGACCCAGCCGGTCTCAGCGAAGGCGATCTCCTCGTGACGTTCGTCACCCTGCCCGGCTCGGCCGCGGCGCAAAAGGGTGTGCAATCGCAGACGACCAATCCGTTCGGCGCCCAGCAGGGCGGCGCCCGGGGCGGTGGTGGCGGTGGTGGCGGTGGCGGCGGTGGTGGTCGCGGTGGCTTCTAAGCCGCAACCTCATCCTACCCAGACCCTCATTCCTTCCGAGATTTCTCCTTCATGGCTCCCGTCGTAAAGATTCTAGACATCCACAAGATCTATGATTCCGGTGAAGTCCCCGTGCATGCAGTGCGCGGGGTTTCACTCGAGATTCACCGCGGTGAGTTTCTGGCCCTCATGGGTTCCAGCGGCTCCGGCAAGTCCACCTTGATGAACATGCTGGGAGCACTGGACCGTCCGACGAAGGGTGAATACTTCCTCGACGGCACCGATGTCTCCAAGCTGGACAAGAACGACCTCGCGGACATCCGGAACCAGAAACTCGGTTTCGTCTTCCAAGGCTTCAATCTGCTCTCCCGCACGACGGCCTTGGAAAATGTCGAGCTTCCCCTCCTCTACGGGAAGAAGCGGATGTCCAGCAAGGCGATGAAAGAGCGGGCCATGCACTGCCTCGACATCGTCGGTCTGTCCAAACGCTCCGACCATATGCCCAACCAGCTTTCGGGCGGTCAGCAGCAGCGCGTGGCCATTGCCCGCGCCCTGGTGAACGAGCCGCAGGTTCTGCTCGCCGACGAGCCCACGGGCAATCTCGACAGCAAGACCTCGATCGAGGTCATGGGTGTCTTCCAGAAGCTGAATGAACAGGGCATCACGATCGTGATGGTGACACACGAGCTCGACATCGCCCACTACTGCAAACGCGACCTTATCCTTCGCGACGGCGTGGTGGTCCGCGACGAACTCGTAAAGGACCGCTCCATTGCTGAGCGCGAATTGCAAAGACTCGCCGAGGCCGAGGCCAAGGCCAAGTTGATCGGCGGCCCGATCCCGACGGTCTGAACCTTAACCTCGATCCCTTTTCGTTATGATGCGATTTTATGTCACGATCCTGATGGCGTTGCGTGCTTTGCGCCGCAACACCATGCGCTCCATCCTCACCGCCCTCGGCATGATCATCGGCGTCGGTGCGGTCATTGCCATGGTCAGCATCGGCAACGGCGCCAAGGCCCAGGTGCAGAGCGCCATCGCCGGTCTGGGCGACAACCTCATCATCGTTTCCCCGGCCAGTCTTAATACCGGTGGTGTCCGCGGCGGCGCTGGCACCGGCGTGACCCTGGTCCCGGCCGATGCCGACGCGATTGTCGCCGATCTTCAGGAAGGCAACAAACGCGTGATGAGCGTCAGCCCCTACATCGGCGGCGGCGGCATGCAGGTTCTGGCCAACGGCCTCAATTGGCGCCCGCAGGTCTTGGGAGTCGGACCGGATTGGCCCGACATCCGCAGCTGGCGCGTGACCGAGGGTACTTTCTTCAGCGAGGAGGACGTCAAAACCGCCGCCAAGGTCGCGGTCATCGGCAAGACCACCGCCGACACCCTGTTCCCCGAAGGTGGCGCCGTCGGCCAGATGGTCCGCATCGGTAACATCCCCTTCAAGGTGATCGGCATGATGGACACGAAAGGCTTCAACAACAATCAGGACCAGGACGATGTGCTCTTCCTCCCCTACACGAGCCACATGAAGCGCGTCAGCCGGCGCACCAGCCTCAACTCGATTTACGTCAAGGCCCGCAACGAAGACGTCGTGGACCGCGTCAAAAGTGACCTGACCGATCTTCTCACCCAGCGCCGCAACGGCGCCGTCGACTTCCAAGTGCAGGATCAGGCCGAGATCGCCGCCGCGCGCACCGCGGCCACCGACACCATGACCTATCTCCTCGGCGCCATCGCCGGCGTCTCCCTCCTCGTCGGCGGCATCGGCATCATGAACATCATGCTCGTCTCGGTGACCGAGCGCACCCGCGAGATCGGCATCCGCCTCGCCTTGGGCGCCCATGGCAAGGACGTCCTCACCCAATTCCTGATCGAGGCCATTCTCCTCAGCTCCTTGGGCGGCATTATGGGCGTCGCCCTCGGTATCGGCGGTTCGCAGCTGGCCGGCCACTACAAAGGCTGGGCGGTCGAGCCCTCGACCACCGCCATGGTGATTGCTGTCGTCTTTAGCTCGTTCGTCGGTGTGTTCTTCGGATTCTACCCGGCCCGCAAGGCGGCCGCGATGGATCCGATCGAGGCCCTCCGCTACGAATAAGCCCCTGCGCTCCGCGCAGCCTTCACTTCCCCACGGGCAACCGCGCTTTCGCGGTTGCCCGTTTTCTTTTCGCCGGTAGGCCTGCGCCGTGGACCAAGCCCATCCCAACCCAACGCCGAGTGCCCGGGAGCGTTTCCTCTCCCTCCTGCGCGCCTCGGTCCACGACGGCCGGCTCACCAAGCTGACCTTGGGCAAACATCGCGGCGCCGACGCCACCCTGCGCAATCTGATGGTCCGCCCCGTCAACCTGAAGGCCGGCCCCCACCTGAGCCTCGTCTGGCGTCACGCCACGCGTGACGTGACCAAGAACCTCGAATCCGTGGCCGCGCTGGCCCTCCTCGAGCCTTTGATCGGGACCGACTTTCTTGACGCCCACCTGTTCACGGCCACCCAGAACGCCCAGCTCGAATGTGACGCCGGTGCCGGGCGCCTGAAAATCATCGCGGTGTCGGCCGGACCAGCCCCGGCTCCTGCCGGCCATGATCGGGAACGCCAGTATCTCATCCCGGCCGACGCGCCCTGGCTCCAGGGGCTCGGCATCACCAACGCCGCCGGCAGCGTGCGCGAGGGCCAGTCCGCGAAATTCCGCCAGATCAATAAATTCGCCGAGCTGCTCACCCACCTCCTGCCCGAGGCTTTCCCCGGTTTCAATTCGGCCGATTTCACCGCGCTGGCCGGCCAGTCGGCGCTGCGGATCACCGACATGGGCTGCGGCAAGGGTTACCTGACATTCGCCGTCGCCACCCTCCTGGGCGAGCGGGCCCAAGTCACGGGAGTTGAAATCCGCCCCGAACTGGTGACCGATTGCAACCGGATCGCCGCCGCCAACGGCCTGGGTAATCTCACCTTCGTCGCCGGCGAGATCGCCTCGCCATCAATTTCAAATCTGAAATCTGAAATCTCAGATTCCCCCGCCGTTCTCATCGCCCTGCACGCCTGCGACACCGCCACCGACGATGCCATCGCCCATGGCATCGCCGCCGGCGCCCGGTTGCTTCTGCTCTCGCCGTGCTGCCAGAAGGAACTCCGGCCGCAGCTCACCGCCCCGCCCGTCCTCGCTTCCGCGCTGCGCCACGGGATCTTTCAGGAACGGCAGGCGGAATTCGTCACGGACGCCCTGCGGGCCCTCCTCCTCGAGTGGGCCGGCTACCGCACCAAGGTCTTCGAGTTCATCTCCACCGAACACACCGCGAAAAACCTGATGATCACGGCCGTGCGCACGGGTGAGCGGCAAACCCCGGACTCGCCCGCCGCGGACCAGATCCGCGCCTTCGCCGCGTTCTACGGCATCCGGCGGCAACGCCTGGCCGAACACCTCGGCTTCCCGCTTCCGCCGGCATGAACTGGACCCAACTCGACTGGCCCGCGCTCGACCGGCTGCGCGACGGTTTCCTGCACGGCGGCGCCGCCACCGGCCCTTATTGGAAAACGGAGTCTGCCCTCGCGAGCTACGACCTGACCTACGGCGAGCGGATCGCTTGGAAGTGGGATGCCGTGCTGCGCGAGCTGCGGCTGCGCGGCTGGCGCCCGCCGGGTCGCGGCAAGATCCTGGACTGGGGCTGCGGCAGCGGCGCGGCGTCCCGCCGGGTGATCAATCACTTCGGCGCGGATGCGTTCACGGAGCTGCTGCTCTGGGACCACGAGCCGCTGGCGGTCGAGTTCGCGCACCAAGCCGCCCGCAAGGAATTCCCCGGCTTGCCCGCGTCCGCCATCACTCCCGGATTTCTCACCGGCAGCGATTCCCCGGACCTCGTCGTCATCAGCCATGTGCTTAACGAGCTTTCCGTCGCGGCGCTCGCGGAACTCCGGGCCCTGATCGACCGGTCGCAGGCGGTGCTCTGGGTCGAGTCCGGCACCCATGACACCAGCCGGAGGCTCTCCCTCGAACGCGACCGCCTGTTGGCCGACTTCAACGTCGTCGCCCCCTGCACCCACGCCCATACGTGTCCCATCCTGACCCCGGCCAACGAGCGCCACTGGTGCCATTTCTTCGCGGCACCTTCGGGCGAGATCTTTGCCAATCCCGACTGGGTGAAATTCGGCCAGCGCGCCGGCATCGACCTGCGCAGCCTGCCCTACTGCTTCCTCGCCCTCGAGCGCCGGACCCCAACCACCCCAGTGCCGGTCACCGGCCTTTCCCGCATCATCGGCCGACCGGAGCACTTCAAGCCCTACGCCCGCTTCCTCAACTGCGACGCTTCCGGTCTCGCCGAGCTCACCGTGCCGAGGCGCACCGCACCCGCCCTGTACAAGGAGCTCGACCGCACCAAGGCGCCGCTGGTGTACCACTGGGAACGGGAGGACGACCAGGTGAACGGGGGAACGGGTCTTAGGTAGGGCTGAGGCACCGCCTCAGCCCTACCCTCCATTCGCGGCTCTTGACTCACCCCGCCCCGCCCGCAACGTCCTGAACCTTACACACACCAACTTACCATGGGCCAACAAACCAACAAGATCATCAAGAAGAAACGTCGCGTCGCCTACCTGAAGCGCAAGAAGGCCAGGTTGCTCGCCGCCAAGAAGAAATAAGGCGGATTCGTTCCGACCCACTCCAGCGGCGGTCCTTCGACCGCCGTTTTTCTTTTTTCGCATGATCAAGGTCAGCCTCATCTCCCTCGGATGCGCCAAGAATCTCGTCGATAGCGAGATCATGGTCGGCCACCTGCACCAGGCCGGCATGAAGGTCATCCCCGAGGCCGAACAGGCCGACGTGGTGATCGTCAACACGTGCTCCTTCATCGATTCCTCCAAGGAGGAGTCGATCGGACACATCCTCGAGGTGCACCAGAACCGCGGGTTGAAGAAACGCCACCGCGGCCAGAAGGTCATCGTCGCGGGTTGCATGGCCCAGCGCTTTGCCAAGGACCTCTCCACCTCGCTCGCCGACGAGGTCGACGCCTTCATCGGCCTCGACCAGATCGTCCAGGTCGTCCCGATCATCGAGGCCCTGTATGCCAAGGAGCGCGGCGCAGCCGGTCCGACCAATCTTGTTACGCCCAAATCGACGTTCATCCCTGACTTCGATACGCCGCGCTTCCGACTCACGCCCGCGCACCTCGCGTACGTGAAGATCGCCGAGGGCTGCAACCACCCCTGCACCTTCTGCATTATCCCGCAGATCCGCGGCCGGCACCGCAGCCGCACCGTCGAGAGCGTGGTCGCCGAGGCCCGCCAGCTCGTCGCCGAGGGCGTGAAGGAACTCAACCTGATCTCCCAAGACACGACCTTCTTCGGCATGGACACCTGGGAGGAGCGCCCGAATCCCCGCACCCCGGTGGATTCCTCGCGCGGCACGGCCCTCACCACCCTGCTCCGCCAGCTCAACGCCATCCCGGGCGATTTCTGGATCCGCCTGCTCTACACTCACCCGGCCCATTGGAGCGACGAGCTCATCCGCACCATTGCCGAGTGCCCCAAGGTCGCCCGCTACATCGACATCCCGCTCCAGCACATCAGCGACTCGATGCTGACCGTGATGCAGCGCGAGACGAGCGGTGACTACATCCGGGACCTGATCCGCCGGATCCGCGCCGGCATCCCCGGGATCGCGATCCGCACCACCTTCATCGTGGGTTTCCCCGGCGAGACCGAGGCCGACGTCGACGAACTCGCCGACTTCATCCGCGAAACCAAGTTCGAGCGCCTCGGCGTGTTCCGTTATTCGCAGGAGGACGGCACCCGCGCCGCCAAGATGGAGCACCAGATTCCCGCCAAGGTGAAGGAAGCCCGCTGGCACCGGCTGATGGCCCTGCAGCGCGAAATCGCCGCGGACGTCAGCAAGTCACACGTCGGCCAGTCCCTCCGCATCCTCGTCGAGGAACGCGGCGTCGCGCGCGGCGAGGCCGACGCTCCGGACATCGACGGCCGCGTCTACGTGCCGGGCAACCTGCCGGTCGGAAAATTTGCCACGGTGAAGATCACCGGCTTCCACGACTACGACCTGCTGGCCCTGCCCGCGGGCGAAAAGCCGCGCGAGTTCAAGACCGCCCGGCAGGCGCAGTGATTGGCAGGGCTCGCGCCCTCCGATTTTCCCAAGGTAGGGCTGAGGCGGTGCCTCGGCCGCGATCATCCATTCGATCCCGGTTGAGGCACCGCCTCAACCCTACCCTCAATCCGTCTTACTTCGCCACGTCCACGGGTGCGGCGGGCAACGCGGGGACCGCCTTCACGTTCGCCGCCTGCTTCGCCATCTCGACGATGTCCTCGGCCGGCACGACCACGTACTGGATCGCGGTGTTGTTCGAAAGGTAAACCAACGCGATCCCCAGGGGCTTGCCCTTGATGTCGAAGACGGGGCAGCCGAGCGTCTGGTCGGTCGTGAGGATCAGCCGGCGCGGGTGCTCGATCAGGCCAAGCACCGAAACGGTCTGGATCACCGGCGTGCGCTGCATGCTTTTCCCCAGCCGGGTCATGTCAAAATACGTCCCGAGCACCTCGGGCTTTCCCGCATCCTCGAGGTTGAGAAAGGGAAAGGTCCTGGCCGGGCCGGTGCCGGCGATCGGCGCGATGAAGGCGAGGTCCAGCTCGGCGTCCTTCAGGACCACCATCGCCGCAATCTCCGTGTTGTCGGCGAGCCGCAGCTTCACCTCCTTGAACTCCGAGTCCGAATTGTCGCTGCTGCCGCGGCCCCGGCCCACGCGTGGATCGATGGAGGCCAGCGACGTCACGGTCAGACCGTTCGGCGCGATCACGGTGCCATTCACCTCGATCTTCTGCTCGCTGGAGCCGCTGCGGCCGCCGCGGCCGCCGGCCCCGCCGTTCACCACCATCTCGACCGAGATGATCGTGTCCGCGTTCTTCGTGACGATTGCCCGGCCGGCCAGGGCCTCGGCCTCGGTGGCGGCGGAAAGCGACGCGGTGAGCGCAGCGGCGAAAAGGGCGGTCAGGGTGACGTTGGCTTTCATGGTTTGAGTGGTTGCTTGAGGCTGATTTCGATGAGTCCGGTTTCGCCGCGGCGCGAGACGAGCATGACGAGATGGGTCTTGCCCGCAGCCACGACGGCGTTCCGGGCGCGCTGCAGTTCGGCGACAGTTACAACTTTGGTGCCGTCAACCTCAAGGATCAGGTCGTCGGCGCGCAGTCCGGCCAGATAGGACCAGCCGGCCGAGACCACCCCGGAGACAAGCACGCCATTGAGATTCGCCTGCAGCTGGAGTCGCACCCGGTCGTCAAAGGCGACATCGCGCGCCGTGTATTCCAGCTTGATGTCCTCCCATTCCGGCATTTCCGCGACGGGGGTCGGCTGGGGCTCGAGGACCACGGCCAGCTCGGTCTTCTTGTTTTCCCCGGTTTCACGCCAGATCGAGAACTTCGCTTCGGTCCCGGACCGGTACTGACGGACCATGCGGGCAAGCACGTCGGCGTCCTCCTGCCGGCGCTCATCCACGTTCTGGCCGTCGACCGCGAGGATGACATCGCCCACCTTGAGGCCGGCGGCCTCGGCCTTGGTGCCCGGATGGACCCGGGTGACCCGCGCACCACCGTCGGCCTTGATCCCCAGCTGCGCGGCGAGCTTTGGGGTCAGCGGCTGCGACATGATGCCGAGCCAGGCGCGGCGGGCCTGGGGCGTGATGTTCTTCGGGCTGATGAGCCGGAGCTCGACCACGGAGTTGAGCACGGCGCCGTCACGCCGGAAACTGGCCAGCACGGTCTTGGATCCGGTCGATTCCTCGGGAATGAGTTTGTCGGTGATCGTAATCAGATCGGTGATGGTGTTCACGGGCTCGCCATTGACCCCAATGATGACGTCCTGCACCCGGAGATCGGGCTCAGCCTGGCCGGCCGCACCGCCGGGACGAATGTTCTGGATCCAGACGCCCTTCTTTTCGGGCAAGCGCGCATCGCGCGCGAGGTCACGGGTGAGGTCGCGAAACACGGCACCCCAGGCCTTGAGCTCCTTGTCGTCGGCCTGGGCCAGCTCGCGCGTCTCGAGCTTCAACGTGGCCGACTGCTTCGCGGCCCCGCGCTGGAAATCGAGACTGAATTCGCCGCCCGGCGACACGCCGGTCTCGAGCCGGTAATAATGGGCGACCGCCTTCTCCTTCTCACCCTCGATCGCCTTGCCGGCGGCGGCGAGGATCACATCGCCAGCCTTGATACCCGAGCTGGCGGCCGGCGAACCATCCGCCACGTCGGCCACGATCACGCCCGTCTTGCCGATGGATTCAAGCTGCTCCTGCACCGTGATGCCCGACCAGCCGCGGATCACGCGCTTGTTGCGGATGAGCTGGTCGGCAATGTCGCGCGCCAGGTTCGACGGGATCGCGCCGCTCAGGCTGACCACGCCGATTTCGTTGATGCCGATGACCTCGCCCTTGGCGTTGACCAGCGGGCCGCCGCTGTTGCCGCCATAGATGGTGGCATCGTGCAGGATCCAGTGAACGAGCATGCCGACGTTTTCACCGCGGAGCATCATCGGCCCGATATTTTCAGAAAGCGTGAGCGACGGATTGGCCACGATGCCGCGCGTGCTCGACTGGGAAAGGAAACCAGGACTGCCGAGCGCGTACACGACATTGCCGGGGATCAGCTTGTCGGAGTCCCCGAAGGTCGCGACCTGCAGCGGTGCGGCGCCTTTGGGCCGCTGGGTGAGATCGAGCTTGAGCACGGCCAGATCGGTCATCGGGTCCTGGCCAACGCGCACCGCCTCGATCATCTCACCGTCGTAAAGGTAGCAGCGGTAGTAGTTCGCATCTTCCGCCACATGGCAGTTGGTGAGCAGGTAACCCTCCTGAGAAACGATCACGCCGCTGCCGCCGACCCACGCCTTGGTGAGGCGGCCGTCGCGCGGCTGCTCGCGGATCGCCTCGATCCGCACGATGCCCGGGAAGACCTTTGCGAGCATCTCGGTGTTCTCGGTCAGCGCCGCTCCGGCCGGGGCGGCCGCCGCTTTCGGATCCTCGCGGGTGCAGCCGGCGCAAAGGAAAAGGGAAAGGCAGGCTGCGCCGGCCGAAGTCAGGAAAGGAAAGCGAGTGCGATGCATGGGAAAGGGGCGTTGTCAGAAGATACAGAACCGGGCAACTGGCAATGCTGCACGGGGTTTCAGAGGCGGCGGGCGTGCACAAATTCCGCGATGATCCCGTCGAAGCTCCCATTGGTGAAAAAGACCACCACGCGCGGATCCTTCTGGTTTGTTACCGAATTCCGCAGCAGTTCCTGGAGCAGCTGGGAGTTGGTCGGAGCCGTGAGCGCCTTCCGGCCGCGGGCCGTCAGGGATCCGATCACGGCCGCCGGATCGAATCGCTCCGCCTCCGCCAGCTTCTCGACGCGGTTGACGGCCCCAAGGTAGATGTCGTCGGCGAGGGCCAAGGCCTCGATGAACGCCGGCTGCAGCACGCGTGTCCGGGCCGTGTTGCTGCGCGGCTCAAAGACCGCGGTCAGGCGGGCCCCGGGAAAACGCGCCCGGAACGACCGCAGCGTCTCGGCGAGAGCCGTCGGGTGGTGGCCGAAATCCTCTACCACCGTGAGACCGGGAGTCTGGAGCAGGACTTCCTGGCGCCGCTTGACCCCGCGGAAACGGGCCAGCGCATCCAAGCGTAATGACGGAACCGTGGCCGCATCGGATCCCGCGGGGACCAGGAGCAACGCAACGGCCGTGGCCGCCATCGCGGCATTCCTCGCGTTGTAGATGCCGGGCAGGTCCCACGTCACCTCGGTCCACGCCTGCCCGCGCCAGGTCAGTCGGAACCGCACTCCCTGCGGGGACTCGGTGAAATCCACCAGCCGCACCTCATTGATCTCCCCCGTCCCCACCCGCAGCACCTGCGTCCACGGCATCGGCCCGAGGGCCCGGAGGTTTTCATCGTCGCCATTCATGACGATCCAGCCGCTGCGTGGGACAATCCGCGCGAAATGGCTGAAGGTCCGCTGCACATCCGCGAGGTCGCGGAAGATGTCGGCGTGGTCGAACTCGAGGTTGTTGAGGATGGCGACGCGCGGCGCGTAATGGATGAATTTACTGCGCTTGTCGAAGAACGCGCTGTCGTACTCGTCGCCCTCGATCACGAACGGATCCGCCGCCGTGCCCAGATGATGCCCGGTCGGCGGGTCCAGCGGCACGCCGCCGATCAGGAAGCCCGGATCCTTGCCCGCCGCGCGCAACAGGAACGCCGCCAACGCGGTCGTGGTCGTCTTGCCGTGGGTCCCGGCCACCACGAGATTGCGCCGCCCGTGCAGGACGTGGTCATGCAGGAAAGCCGGCAGCGACGTGAAGGCCAAGGTGCCCCCATCCAAGAGCCATTCGACCTCGGCATTGCCGCGCGACATCGCGTTGCCGATCACCACCAGGTCCGGTGCGAGTGTCTGCAGCCGGGCCGGATCATACCCCGCGTGGACCGTGATGCCGGCGGCGCTCAGCACGTCGCTCATCGGAGGATAAACCCCTTGATCGGCGCCCACGACCTCGTGCCCCGCCGCCCGGGCCAGCAAGGCGGCGTTGCCCATCGCCGTCCCGCAGACGCCCATGAAGTAAATCCTCATATCCGTCTCATGCCCGCTCCATCCCGTTTACCTCTGAAAGCGTTTGGATCATCGGCGTGATTCTGCACGATTGCCCGGGCTCCGGAAGCGCTATTTCTCGGCAAACGGCCGGTCCCATGAGCGACCACCGCTCCCGAGCCGCCGTTTTGTTGGCCCGCGAAGGGGTGGCGCCGCGCGGCAGGGCCGGAACCGGTCCGCCGGTGCCGGCCGGCGGTCTTCGGCGCAGGGGGCCAGGAGATTTCGTGGCTTGCGCCGCGCCATGCGCCAGAGGCAACCGCGGCTCCCGCGAATGGGACCGATGAGCCGTCGCTCCACAAAACATGTTATGCTCGGCACTGCTCGTGCCGATAGATGAGCGCAGGCCGGCGTTTCCGTTGCCCCCAAAAGATTCGCTGTACCCAGCCCCACCCCATTTGACCATGAAAGCTCTTATCATCGACGATTCCCGCACGATGCGGCGGTTGCTGGCCTCTTATGTTTCCGAATTCGCCATCGAGGTGGTCGAGGCCGGCGACGGCCTGGAGGGGCTCGAGCAGCTCCAGCGGCATCCCGCCACGGACCTCACCCTGGTCGACTGGGATATGCCCCGCATGAACGGCCTCGAGTTTGTCCGGGCGGTGCGCTCTGACCGCGCGTTCGCGGACATGAAGGTCATGATGGTGACCTCCCACAATGAAATGGCCGACATCGGCCAGGCGCTCGAGGAAGGGGCCAACGATTTCCTGATGAAACCCCTCACCGGCGAAATGGTCGCCGACAAGCTCAGGATGCTCGGCTTGGTCGAATAACCCCACCCCCCCGCGCCATGCCCCGCATCCGTATTCTTGTCGTGGACGATGCCGTCGTCATGCGCCGCATGATCGCCGAGGTGCTCGGGAGGGATGCCGATCTGGAGGTGGTCGGCGCGGCCGCCAACGGTCGCATCGCCCTGCAGAAAATCCCGCAGGTGAATCCTGACGTCATCACGCTCGACGTGGAGATGCCGGAAATGGATGGGCTCCAGACCGTGCGGGAGCTGCGCAAAACCTACCCGAAACTTCCGGTCATCATGTTCTCCTCGCTGACACTGAAGGGCGCCGGCGCGACGCTCGACGCCTTGGCGGCGGGCGCGACCGACTACGTGACCAAACCCGCCAATGTGGGCAATATGACGGAAGGCCTGGCCCGGTTGCAGGCCGAGCTGATTCCGAAAATAAAACTGCATTGCCGGCATGTGTTGCCGGCGGCCGGCTCCCTGCCGCCGCTGCCCCGCGTCCTCCTCGCGTCGTCCATGCCCGCCGCGCCCCCCGCGGATCCCCCCATGGCTCCCGACGTTCTTTGCATCGGTTGTTCGACCGGCGGCCCGAACGCACTGGCCACCCTTTTCGGCGGAATCACGTCCACGCTGCCG
>CAIYFD010000369.1 GCA_903925425.1 uncultured Opitutia bacterium
GAGGTAGGGCTGAGGCGGGGCCTCAGCCGCGATGATCAATTCGATCCCGGCTGAGGCACCGCCTCAGCCCTACCCGCAGTCCCCCTCACCCCAGCCGCGCAAAAATGAACCGGTCGCGCCCGGTCAGGTCGCGCAACGACTCAGGCTCCGGAAAACCCGCCTCGCGGGCCCGCGCCAGCAAAGTCGGGTGCTGGCTGATGCCCGTTTCCAGTGCCAGCAGTCCGCCGGGCGCGAGAAAGTCCTTCGCGGCCGCAATGATCCGCTCCAAGTCCTGCATCCCGTCAGGTCCGCCGGAAGTCAGCGCCGACGCCGGCTCGAAGTGCTTCACCTCGGGCGCCGTCGCGGCCGTTTCCTCCGCGGAGAGATACGGGGGATTCGCCACGATCAGATCAAAGCGCGCTTCGGACGGTACCGCGGAGAACCAATCCGACCGGATGTATTCCACCCGCTCAGCCAATCCGGACTGCGCCGCATTTTCCCGCGCCAGCTCCAGTGCGGCCTCGCTGCTGTCAACCGCGACCACCTTCGCCTCGGGATATTGCTTCGCCAAGGCCAGCGCGATCGCCCCGCTGCCAGTGCCCAAGTCGAGAATGCGGCCGGGGGAAATCACGTTCCGCTCAATCAACCGCTCAACCAGCAGTTCGGTCTCGGGCCGCGGGATGAGCGCGCGCCGGTCAACCTTGAGCCGCAGACCGTGGAATTCGGTCCAGCCCATGATGTATTGCAACGGTTCACCCTGTGCCCGGCGACGCAGCAGCGGCCGGACTGTCTCCAGCTCCGCCTCCGTCAGCAACCGTTCGAACTGCACATAGAGCTGCATCCGCTGGAGTCCGAGTGCATGGCCCACCAGCAGTTCCGACTGCAGCCGCGGCGACTCCACGCCCTTGCCCGCCAGGAACTCGGTGCTCTTCCGGATGATCTCGAGGAGGCTCTGCATCAGCGGAATGGATTTCGACCGATCCGGAGGCTGGCGCGATGGCGCAGTAGGGCGGAGGCGGTGCCTCCGCCGCGAGCGACGCAGCTTTCCATTGAGCTCATCACCACGGGGACATCGCCGCTGAGGCACCGCCTCAGCCCTACCCCGGCGACTGAAACTCGGGTTCCCACGCTCATCATTCGTCGTCGTTGGCTCTTTGCCGCCGATCCGGCAGCGGCGCCCCGGTTAGGATCGCAAGCTTCTCCTCAAAGTCGGCCTTCTGCAGGGCGGCGATGATGGTGTCGAATTCCCCTTCCATCACCTGCGGGAGATTGTAGGTCGTGAGCCCGATCCGGTGCTCGGTCACCCGGTTCTGGAGAAAATGATAAGTGCGGATCCGCTCGCTGCGGTCACCCGAGCCGATCTGTCCGCGCCGCGCCGCGGCGTATTTCGCATGTTCCTCGTCTTCGCGCTTCTTCAGCAAACGCGACCGCAGCACCGTCAGGGCCCGGGCCTTGTTCTTGATCTGCGAACGCTCGTCGGCACAGGTCACAATCAACCCGGTCGGCTTGTGCAAAATCTGCACCGCGGAGTCGGTCGTATTGACGCCCTGCCCTCCGGGACCGCTCGCGCGGGCGACCGTGATCTCCAGATCCTGCGGATCGATCTGCACGTCGACCTCCTCCGCCTCGGGCAGGACAGCCACCGTGACCGTGGAAGTATGGATGCGCCCGCTGGCCTCGGTGACCGGCACGCGTTTCACCCGCTGCACCCCGCTCTCAAATTTCAACTGCCGGTAGACGTCCTGGCCGGTGATGAGGAAGATGACCTCCTTGAGGCCGCCGCGCTCGGACGCGCTGCTGCTCATCGGCTGCACCTTCCAGCCCCGGCCCTCGGCGTAGCGCTGGTAGGCGCGCGCCAGCTCCGCGGCAAACAACGCGGCCTCCTCGCCCCCGGTGCCGGCGCGGATTTCCATCACCGTATTGCGGGAATCAGTCGGGTTCGGCGGAATCATCGCCAGCAGGATGGTCCGGTGGAGATCGTCGCGGCGCTGCTGGAGTGCGGGCAGTTCGGCGCCGGCCAACTCGCGGAGATCCGGGTCAGCCGCCGCGTCCTTCATCAGGGCGTGGCCCTCGTCGATTTCGCGGCCGAGTTTCTCGTAATCGCGGTAGTCCGCCGTCAGGACCCCGAGCTTCTGGTGCTCGCGCGCGACTTCGGCCGCGGCCCGCGGGTTCGCATAGAACGCAGGCGCCGCCATCTGCGCCGCGAGCTCGTCGTGACGGCGAAGGAAGGGATCAAGGGGAGGAAGTACGTCCATGCGGGAAAACCCGGCTGAGATTTGCGAATTGCGCGTGCCGCCGGCTGCGGCTTGGGTGGGTGCATCCAGCACTCCGGAGTCTTTGCGACTACCGGTGCTGGTCAGAAATGGCTACCACGCTCTTCACGCAGAACATCATCGCCTGCATCTGGGACTTCGACAAGACCCTAATCCCCGAGTACATGCAGTCGCCCCTGTTCCGGCGCTACCGGATCAACGAGGCGAAATTCTGGGAGGAGACCAACGCCCTCGCCGGCCACTACAAGAAGCGCGGCTACCACCTCTCACCGGAGATCGCCTACCTCAACCACCTCCTCACCTACGTGCTGTCGGGCGAGCTGGCGGGGCTGAACAACCGCATCCTCCAGGAGTGCGGCGCAGACATCGCATTTTACCCCGGGCTGCCGGACTTCTTCGCCCGAGCCAAGGCGTTCGCCGCCGAGAAGGCCGAGTACCTCAAGCACGAGATCACGCTCGAGCACTACATCGTCAGCACCGGCCTCGCGCCCATGGTCCGCGGCAGCGCGATCGCCCCGCACGTCGACGGCATCTGGGCCTGCGAGTTTGTCCAGGATCCCCTGCAGCCGGGTTTCCTCAAGCAGAAGGAGTTGTCCATCGAGGCCTCGGATTCGCAGATCGCGCAGATCGGCATGGTCATCGACAACACGACCAAGACCCGCGCGATCTTCGAGATCAACAAGGGCAGCAACAAGAACCCGGCCATCGACGTGAACTCGAAGATGAACGACGAGGACCGCCGCATTCCGCTGCAGAACATGATCTATATCGCGGACGGTCCGAGCGACGTCCCCAGCTTCTCCGTCGTGAAGAGCGGCGGCGGTCGCGCCTTCGCCGTCTACAACCCGGCCAAGCCCGAGGAGTTCGCCCAGAACGACCGGCTGCAGCAGAGCGCCCGCATCCACGGCTACGGCCCGGCCGACTACACCGAGGGCTCCAGCACCTCGCAGTGGCTGCGGATGCACATCCACCAGATCTGCGACCGCATCGTGTCCGACCGCGAGACCGCCGTGGCCCAAAAGGCCTCCAAGCCGCCCCGGCATCTCAATCCCACGCCCGACGAGGAGGCCGCGCGCCACGCGGCCGCTGCGCCGAAGCAGGCGAATCTGTTTTAAGTCGGATCCGCCGCGATTCCCGAATGATCGAGGTAGGGTTGAGGCGGTACCTCGACCGGGTTCGTTTTTATCGCGGCTGAGGCACCGCCTCAGCCCTACCCTCGAATCTCACGTCGCCGCGACGTGCGACGCCAGCTCGCTCGCGAGATTGTTGACTCGCTCCGCATAGAACTTCGCCGCGCGCGGGGCCCGGCCCTTCACGGCGGCACTGAGGCCGGCGTTCCAGGCGAGGGCGATGTTGTACGATGTCACCTCCAGGCCGTTGCGCTTCAGGCCGGCCCGCAGCCATTCGTAGTGCGCCAACGCCACCTCGTCGGAATAGGCGCGGACCAATGCCTCGCGGAACGGGCGCGTCGTGTGCATCGCCCAGGTTTCCCGACGAAACTGGTAGGCACCGAGTTCACCGGCCGGCCCGGCCTGGATCAGGTCGCGGGGATTTTCCACCATGTGGATGGCCTTAAGGGTGTCCGAGCGGGTGTCCGCCCGGGCCGTCGCACTTCCTAGGAAGCAGGCCAGCGCCGGCACGAGCACGAGGACGCGGAGGGCGCGGCCAAGGGAGAGGAATTTTGTTTTCACGCCCCAACCGACCGGGGGTGCGCCGCAGCAGTTCGCCGGGGCGCCGAACTAAAGGCACATTTACAAGGCAACACCGCGAACCCCGCGTTTTGCACGGCGGGGCGGGCATCCGTGACACCTTGCCGAACCCGTTGACCCGTCGCACCGGCAGAACCTAGCCAACCGCTCAGAGCAGCCGCACGAGCGCCTCCGGGGGCGCCAAACTCGCCACGATGTAAAAGTAGTTCTGGTCGGCCCAGGAAACAAAACTCACGCGTTCCTGCGTGTTCGGCCCGGCAAAAGTTTTGGGATGCATGTTCGCAAAGTCCGATCGCCTCACGATGTAGAGATGGTAGAAGTCGCCGTTCCGCTGGAAGCAGACCTCGACCATCTCGTGCCCATCGTCCGTCAGCGTGCGGCAGCCGGTGGTCCGCAGAGTCTCGAAGTCGAAATGCAGCCCGGTCGGCAGGCAAACGTCATCCGCCGAGACCTGCGTCTGCAGCTCCTTCGCCGCGGTGCCGGCCGACCGGCCATGCGGGAAAACCTGCGCGTCCTGGATGGCAAATGCCGTCAACTTTTCGAGATCGATCGTCGGCTTGGCCGGCATGACCGCCACCAGCCCGGCAAACACGACGGCGGCCGCCGCGGCCGCGATCAGAGCCGGGCGCAGCCAGCGCGCGCGCACGACCGGCTGGGCCAAACTCGAGCCGGCCAGGACCGCGTTGCGCAACTGCGCCGGCGGGGCGATTTCATTCAGCTTGGCCGACACGGCGGCGGCGTGCGCCTGCTGCTCGGCGAACCACTTGCCCAGCGCGGGATCACGCTTCGCCTGCTCGAGGGCCTCCGCAAAGGCGGGATCGGATGCGTCCTGCCCGCCGGGACGGTAACCGCTCAGGATAAACTGGGCATCAGAGTTTTTCATGGGGCGAGCCTCCGCCGCGCAGCGTTGAACTCGATGACCTTGGCGCGGCCGGCGGATTCCTCGCGGGCGAGCGCTGCCCGGAGCTGGGCCTTGCCGCGGGAAAGCCGCGACATCACGGTGCCGATCGGCACCTCCAGCGCGGCCGCGATCTCTTGGTACGAAAGGTCCTCGAGATAGAACAAGGTCAGGGGCGCCCGGAAAATCTCATCCACCGATTGCAGCGCGACCATCACGGTGGCCGAGTCGAGCTTTGCCACCCGGTCCACTTCCTCGGCCGCCAGCTCGCTGGCCTGCTGGGGCAGGTCCTCGATCGAGGTCGCCCGCGAGTCGCGGCGACGGCCCCGCAGAAATTCGCGGTACAGGGTCGTGAACAGCCAGGACTTGGCCTTCGCCGCCTCGCGCAAGCCATGGCCCTTCGTGGCCCAGATGAAAAAGGTTTGCTGCACCAGGTCGCCGGCATCGGCCGAGTTGCGGGCCAGACTCAACGCAAAGCGGTAGAGCGACGCGTAGTGCGCGTCGACCAGCTGTGTGAAGCGTTCGGAACCCATTGGCATTGGAATGCCGGCAGAGCGTCTTTATTCCCACCGAGGAGAAAAGAGAAATCGGGGATGACCGTGCCGCCATTTTGGTTGCCCGCCTCCCGGCGTCCTTTCACTCCCAACGGGTGCTCCGGCTCATCCTGCCACCCAACCTGCCCGCCGCTGCCGCGCGCGACGCCATCGCGGTGCGGGTCGAGCTGGACCGGGGCACCGCACCGGAACCCGCGGAGGTTCCCGCCCTCGCCCTCCTGCAACGCTGGTGCGCCACCCCGGTGCCTCCCGCCATGATCCAGATCAGCCGGCGTCAGCTCCGCGAACTGGCCGCCGTCCTCGCCGGTCAGCCCACGTTTCGCCACCACGCCGCGCCGGCCGTCCCCTTGCCTTGGAACGGCCAGGAACTGCCCGGCGTCTCCGACCTGTTGGCCGATCCCGCAATCGCCCCCTCACCCCGTCCCCCCGTCACCCCCGCCCGCCCCTCGGCCCCGCCGAGGGTCACCTCCGAGCCCATGCGGGTCGACGGCACCGAGCACTTCCTCAGCATCGCCCTGCCCAGCCGCGAACATCCGAATTACGCCGCCGCCGTCGACCTCGTGAAGAGCGCCAGCTTCATGCTGGAGCCCTCCAACCGGCGCTGGTGGCTCCGTGACCGGCACAAGACGCTCAACTTTCTCGCCGCGCACCGTGACCGCCTCGAGCGCGAGTTCGGCGCCGAGTTCACCGACAGTTTCCTCGCCCGCACGGCCCACATCCAGCCCGCCGCGATCGAGGCCCGCGCCGAGGAGGCCGACGGCGGTTATGCCGTCACTCTCGCCGTCCGCGCCGGCGCCGCCGCCGACACCGAGATCCAGTCCGCCCTCGCCACCAACCGCGGCTACCTCGAGTCCGGCGGCAAGATTCACCTCCTCGACGCCAAGGCCCTCGACCGGCTCGCCGCCGCCCAGCAGGCCCTCACGCAGGAAACCACCACCGGCCCCGTTGCCCGCCGCACAATTCGCGTGCCCGCCGCGCGCGCCGCCGAGTTGCAGGACATGCTGGAGGACCTCTCGCCGTCGTTCGCGCCGCCGGAATCCTGGCGCAAGCGCAGCCACGGACTCCGGGATCTCACCCGGCTCGAACCAGCTCCGCTCGAAACCCGCTTCGGCGAACGGCTCCGCCCCTACCAGCGGCTCGGCACCGCATGGCTCTGGCATCTCTACCGCCACGGCCTCGGCGGCATCCTCGCCGACGAAATGGGCCTC
Organism: uncultured Opitutia bacterium; assembly: GCA_903925425.1. Lineage (GTDB taxonomy): Bacteria > Verrucomicrobiota > Verrucomicrobiia > Opitutales > Opitutaceae > CAIYFD01. Next base: position 6,622 of record CAIYFD010000369.1, read on the forward strand.
GGGAAAACCATCCAAGCCCTGGGCCTGCTCGCCACGGTGCGGCGCACCTCCCCGGCCGCCGGTCCCGCCCTCGTCGTCGTACCCGCCTCCCTGCTGGAGAACTGGCGCCGCGAAGCCGCGATGTTTACTCCTCAGCTCAAGGTGCGCATCCACCACGGCTCGGCCCGAGGCGCCGACCTCACGGCCTTGGCCGCCGCCGACCTGATTGTGACCTCCTACGGCACCCTCGCCCGCGACCGCGAGCTGTTCGCCGAGCTCAAGCTTTCCGTCCTCGTCGCCGACGAGGCGCAGCATCTCAAGAACCGCCGTTCCCAAAACGCCGCCGCCCTGCGCTCGCTCCGGGCCCCGGCGCGTTTCCTCCTCACCGGCACGCCGCTGGAAAACTCGCTCGACGACCTGCGTTCGCTTTTCGAAATCCTGCTGCCCGGTTATCTCCCGAAATTGCCCGCGGGCATGAAACGCGAGGAACGCCAGTGGCACGACCAGCGCCTGCGCGCCCAGACCGCCCCCTACATCCTGCGCCGCACCAAGC
>CAIYFD010000370.1 GCA_903925425.1 uncultured Opitutia bacterium
TACGGGACGGTCGCGGTGTTCGAGGATCTGTACGGCAACCGCTGGGATCTGCTGCAGCTCCTGGCTCCGCCTAGCATGTAACGTATTGCGTGACCTGATAGGCAAAGCTGCGGGCGGTTGGATTCGGAGCAAAGAGCGGGCTGGCCCTGGAACGGGATTAAACGATTCGGCCTTTTTGGGAAAAGGAGCGCTCCAACAAAATCACGTTGTGAATAAGTTTAGTGAAAGATCGGGGTGCTTTTCTTCGTTCTGGGGAGTGTATGAGCTCCTCATGTTCATTCGGGTCGGTCCGGCGGTGGCTGGGGGCGGTGTTCCTCGCCGCGGCCGCGGAGTTGTCGGCGCAAATCGCGCAGGTTGTCCGCGCGCCGGAGATCGCCGGCAGGGTCGAGGGCTCGGTGCAGCAGATGGCGGCGGAGAACGTGGCGCTCGAAGGCGCGGCGACGATCACAGGCGACCTCCTGCTGCCGGGCTCGCCCACGGTGCGCGTGAACCGGCAGGCCGTGCTCGGGGCGAGTGTGCCCGGCACGGGTGCGACCACGCCGACGCACTACACGGTCACACTTAACCCGGGCGTCCATGTGGGGCGGCTGCGGCCCCGGACGGATCCGGTGCCGCTGCCGTCGGTGGCGGCGTCACCGCGCCCGATCGGGCGGCGGGACGTGACGCTCAGCCGCGCCCGGCAAAGTGCCGGTGACTTTGCCACGCTTCGGGACTTGGAGATCAAGGAAGACCTTGGCGCGATGGCCGTGCCGCCCGGCTCCTACGGTGCATTCAAGGTGCATGGCCGCAGTGCTCTGGTGCTCGGGGTGGCCGGATCCAAGACCGCCGTCGCTTATGCGTTTCAAAAGCTGGAACTGAAACCGGATTCCGGGCTCAGCGTGGTCGGGCCGGTGGTGCTGACGCTGAATGACGGGCTGGAAATCAAGGATGCGATCGCGGGCGAGCCGCAGCACCCCGAGTGGCTGAAGCTGCGGTTCGTTTCGGACGGACTTGAGCTCGAGGAAGGGGCGCGGGTTTTTGCCGACGTCGTCGCCCCCAAGGGCGAGATCGCGATCGGCAATCGCGCGGAGCTCACGGGTGGGCTGGCGGCGGCGCGATTGAAGGTGCACCGCAACGGAGTGCTGCGACTGCAGGCGGCGCCGTTCGTGAATCGGCCGGTGGAGCCGGCGTTGCTGCCCTACATGACGAGCTTCGAGTTGGCACAAGGCTACGCGGCGGGTCCGTTGCAGGGGCAGCAGGGCTGGGAGGTGGCGCGGGGCGCCGCGACCATTGGCTCGGCGGTGCCGGCGGCGGACGGAGTTTTTTCCGTGGAGCTCGCGGCGGGTGCGGAAGTGCGGCGGCAGCTGCAGGAGCCCGCCTCGCAACCGGGGGTGATTTTTTCCGATCTCTTCCTGCAGCCAACGAGCGGACCAACGGCGGAAGCGGGTAATGTCGTCTCGTTGGGTGGCGCAAAAGTTGGATTTCTTCGGGATGGCATCACGGCCCAGGTGGTCGTGTCGGTGCCCGGAGGTGCGACGACGTGGCAACCGGTGGGCGTGGCGCTGCCGGCGGACGCGAGCGGCCGGGTGGCGCGTTGGGTGCGGGTCACGGCCCGTCTGGATTTTCCGCAGGGCGCATGGGACCTGTGGATTGATGGCAACTTGGTCGGCGTGGATCTGGCGCTGACCCGGACAGCGGGGACGCCGCCGGCCCTGGGGACTCTGGTGGTCGCAGGGCCGGCGGCAAACTCCGGGCGCTTGGATTCGGTGTATGTCGGCGGGGAGAATCCGCTTTTCGCCGACGCCGACCACGACGGAATGGACGATGCATGGGAGACCGCGAACGGACTCGACCCCGCGGTGGATGATCGCGACGGGGACCGGGATGGCGACGGGTTGAGCAACCTGCGCGAATACCGGCTGGGGCTGCGTGCGGACCGGCGCGACAGCGATGGGGACGGATTGCCGGACGATTGGGAGCTGGCGCACGGGCTTGATCCCACGGTGGCAAATTCCGTTGAGGCGGACACGGACCACGACGGCATACCCGACCGCGATGAATTCCTGATCGGGACCGATCCGACAAAGGCGGACACCGATGGCGACGGGTTGCCTGATTTCTGGGAGGCCGTGCACAAACTGGATCCCCTGTCGCCGGCGGGTGCGGACGACGATCTGGATGGCGACGGGTTGTCCAACCGCCAGGAGTTCGCGGCCGGGACGGATCCGCGGGATTTCTTCAACGGCGTGGAGCCGGTCACGGCGGCGCTCGGTGGCGGTGGCACCCGTGCGGACGACATCCTGCTGATGCAGGTGACGCGCCCGGACGGCTCCCCGTGGGCGAATGCGCCGGTGGAGTTTCAGGTCACCGACGGGGCGCGGCGGATTGCGGCCACGCCGGACGGGCCGGATTACGGATTTTTTGCGGAAGTGCGCGCGGACCCGAACGGGATCGCGCGGGTGTATCTCGAACCCTTGGCGCCATGAAAACTACACGATGGGGACTCATTCTGACGGGAGTTTGTGGGTTGATGCTGCTGGCCTCGCCGGCGCAGGCCGGGCTTGGAGCGGTGCTGGCCCGGGCGCGAAACCGGGTCGTGCGATTCCCGATCCTGGATAAGATCACGGGTCACGAACCCCGCCCGCTACAGCCGGCGGGTGTGGCGCCACCAGCGGCACCGGAAAATCTGCACGTGGTCGGGCGCGACGGATCATCGTTGCAGTTGGCGTGGGAACCGGCGGCGCCGGGGCCGGGCCGGATGATTGCGCACTACGAGGTGCGGCGGAACGGCGTACCGATTGAGCAGACCGCGATGCCCGGGGCCACGGTGACGATCAATCCCGCTGGGACCGCGTTGGAGTCATTCACGGTGGTGGCGGTGGACAACCAGGGTGGAGCTTCATTGCCGAGCGACGCCGTGGTGGCGGTGCGCGGGCAACCGGTGCCCTTCGAGATCCAAAGGCGAACGGCATTTGTCCAAGTCGAGACGGGCGCAGGCTCGGCCGAGGCGGCGTTGGCCGAGGCGACGGAGCAGCTCGCGACGTTGGAGTGGGGCCGGGTGTATGGGCTGGGAGATGGCAACCCATTGCTGTTCTCGCCGCTGACTGCGTACCTCGCGGTCCGGCTTTATGAAGGGGAGGGAAGCGCTCACGAGGAACAGATGCTGTCGCAGGGCGAGTACCGCATTCGGATCGGTGCGAGCGCACCCGTGGGGCCGGGCTTTCCTTCCGGACCGATGGGAAACCCGCGCGCGGAGCTGCCAGTGGGGGCGATTGTGCCGGTGCGCTGGGCGGAAGTGTTCCAGCCGTTTGATGAAGGCGAGCGGGTGGTCATGGCCGTGCGGAGTGAGGACCTGTTGATCGCAACGGGAGGCGCGACCGGTGCGGGGCATTTCGTGCCGGTACCGGAACGGGCGGGATTCGTGGCCCTGCGATTGCTGCCGAACTTCGGTGAATTCCAGGCGCGACCGACCGCGGGGAATGACACCCCCGGGATTGCGCCGGATGTGCTCTCGGCCGGGCAGATCGCGGACATCGAACTCATCGATCCGGTCGGCAGCGATTATCTAACCGGGGCCGCGGGCGGACCGGTGGTGATAACGGTGGAGGGCGTCCCGGGCGTGGTGCGGATTCTCGCGATTGATCCGGAGCTGGAGCGGGTGGGCGGATTGGACGCGGCGATGGCCGAAGGGATCGAGATTCCCTCGGGCACGGACGTCCTTGCGTACACCACAGCCGACGGCCGCACTGCCGGCGGCAGGCGGTTGCTGGTGCTGGGTGTCAGCCCAGGAGTGGCGCGGGTGGCGGTGACTTTCTGGGGTCTGGCCGGGCTCTCGACAGCGCGCGCGATCACGGTTCTGCCGCGGATCGAACTGGGGATGGATGCTGACCGCGACGGATTTTTGGTGCTCAGAGGGGAGAATGCCTCGGATCAGGTCACGGCGCACGAGCCTTTCCGGTTCTGGGTCAACGACGATGACGATGAGGGAGAGAAGGATGTGAGCGACATTTCCCAAGGAGCGGTGGCGGCGGCAAATTTCCAGAACGATGTCGTGGATGGAGCGCGCGACCTCGTGGATTTCTTCCCGGTGTTTGTCGATGTGGGCGAAGCGCTGCGGGTGCTGCGCGA
>CAIYFD010000371.1 GCA_903925425.1 uncultured Opitutia bacterium
AACGATAAGCCGCGTCCGCACCAGCCGGCGAGAAGGGCCGCGAGCAGCACATCGCCGGAGCCGGTGGCGGAGACTTCCTTGACGGTGGGCGGGAGGAGGCGTTGCGGTGCTCCGGCTTCCTCCGCGCACCAGACTTCGCCCGGGCCGGAGGTGACCACCCAGCGCCGGACGGGCCAGCGGCCGCGGGCGGCTGCCAGCAACGCGGGCACGGTTTCGGCGCCGGGTTGCAGCGATCGGAATTCGTCCGCGTTGATCTTCACCAAGGCCAGCGGCTGGGTCACCAGCCACGCGAGTGGCGGTCCGTAGGTGTCGGCCACGAGCAGGCCGCGTTTGGCCCAGCGGGTGAGTTCCGCGCGCAGCGGATCGAACTCCGGCTCGCTCCAGCCCGGGATGCTCCCGCAGATCGCGAGGATTTCACCGTCCGGCTGCGCAGCGAGGTGGGCGGCGCACGCGGCGACCGCGGCGGCGCCGGGCGAAATGTCCGGCCCGAGGAAGGTCGTCTCCGTGCGGCCGGCGCTGCGCACCACCAGCCCGGTGCGGGTGCGGTGGGCGCCGTGAAACTCCTGCACCTCAAGCCCGGCCTGCGTCAGCCAGCCGAGGCAGGCGGCGCCGGTTTCGCCGCCGACAAAAGTCAGGGCCGTGTTCGCCCGGTCGAGGCGATGCAGCATGCGCGACACATTGATGCCCTTGCCGCCGGCCTGAAAGCTGGCGCGGGTCGCGCGTTGCGTGCGGCCCGGCTCCCACGCGTCGAAGGTGAACGTGTGCTCGGCGAGGAGGTTGCCGGTGAGCGTGTGGATGTGGGGCGGTTTCATCGGGCATCAGGGCGATGGGGAGGCGCCTTGAAGAAGACATAGTTCACCAGGAAACTCAGGCCAAGCACGCCGCCGAGGGTGCGGATGTTACGCATGGCGCCGAGGACCATCGTGAGCGGGCTCGCCTGGCGCTCGTGCACCCGCAGTAGGAGGAAACAGCCGAGCAGCGCGAGGACCGGCTGGGCCAGAAAACTCCAGTGATAGATTGCGAGGGCGTCGCCGCCGCCGGCCAGTTGGCGTCCCAACAGCCAGCCGCCGGCGGTGGGGGCGAGGCCGGCGACGAGCGAGACGACCGCCAGGTAAAATCCCATCGCGAGGTTGCGCGCCTCAAGCGGGATCACCCGCAGCAGGAGCGTGAACTGGCCGAGGATAAAGCCGGCGCTGGTCACGCCGGCGATCGTCCAGACCATGAAGAGCCAGACGCGGTTGTCCGGCGTAATGAAACACCAGACCACGTTATTGAGCTGCCAGAGAATCAGGGAGACCACCATCACCGGGCGGTTACCGTGGCGATCGAGCAGCTGCCCCCAGGCCGGCATCGAAAGCGCGCCGCCGAGCTGGGAGAGCGTGGTGAAGATGCTCACGTCGAAGGCCGAGTAGCGGAGCTGCTCGAACATGAAGACGTGGTAGAACGGTCCGAAGGCGTTGGCCGCGCAGGCCCAGATCGCACCGAAGAGGATGAAGGCGTGGAGGGATTTCGCCTCGCGCAGCACCCGGAATTGCGCGGCCAGCGGCAGTCGCGGGGCGATCGCCTCGCGCCGGGCGCGGGTGGGGCTGACCCAGAGCCAGTAGATGGAAAAGACGCGCAGGACGCAGGCGCCGATCACGATGCCCTGGAAGGCCGGGATGGCATAGTCCCAGTGCGCGAGGGTCCAGCCGGCCGCGAGCATGAAGGCGAGCACGGCGATTTGGAGGATGGCGTTGCGCCGGCCGAAGTATTTTCCGCGCAGGCGCTCCGGGACGAGTTCTTGCATCCACGCGTTCCAGGCGACGCCGCCCCCGGCGGACATGAAGCTCGAGACGAGGAACCACCAGAAGATGATCCAGCCGGCGCGGTGCGGATCGTCGCGCGGCAGCCACGAGAGCAGGAAGGCGAGCGCGATCCAAGTCAGCAGGTGGAGCGTGGCGAAGATCACCGTCGTGACCTTGGCCGGCTGGCGTCGGGCGAGCGTGGTAGAGACTGCCAGCTGGAGAAAATTTCCCGCGAAGGGCAGCGCGCTGATCAGGCCGATCATGGCCTTGGAGAGCACGAACGCCTTGGCCACCAGGGCGGTCATGAAGACATTCACCGGCAGCGACATCGTGACGACCGGCATCGCGACGATGCCCTCGATGATCGACAGGCGGAGCGAGCGCAGCAGATCGGCCTTGTGCCGGGCGGCGGTGGCTTTCGCGGGGGCGGCGCTGGGCCGTGACGTGTCGGTCATCCTGAATAGCAAACAGACGTGGCCCGCGGGATTAAAGCGAAAGAACTCCGCGCCCGAAAAACAGTTGCGCGCGCGCGTTGGCTGCTTGGGAAGCATCTGTTGCGCCGCGGCGCGGGTGGCCGGAAGGGTGGCCCGGCGGAATTCTTGCCTTTCCAGCGGCGCACCTGTGCTGAAGACTGCGGTCTTCGGGACAGGTGTTCGCCTGAACTTTGCTCCGAATTACCCCATGAAAAGCACATCCCTGATGGCGCTAATCGGGTTGCTGGCCGTGTCGCCCGCGATCCGGGCGGCGGACGCCACCGCCGCCATCGCGACCGGAAAACCAAACATCCTGTTTGTCTTTGCCGACCAATGGCGGGCCCAGGCCTTTGGTTTTGCCGGCGACCAGAATGTGCAGACGCCGCACCTCGATGCTCTGCAACGCGAGAGCATCCATTTCTCCAACGCCGTCTCGGGCGTCCCGGTCTGCGGGCCGGCGCGGGCCTCGTTCCAGACGGGACTGCGGCCGTTGACCCACGGGGTGTTCATGAACGACGTCCCGTTGGATCCGAACGCGGTCACGATCGCGAAGATCCTGCGGCAAGAGGGCTACGACACGGGGTACATTGGCAAGTGGCACATCAACGCCAACGGCCGCTCCAATTTCATCCCGCGCGAGCGGCGCCAGGGTTTCGATTACTGGAAAGTCCTGGAGTGCTCCCATACCTACAACAACTCGTTCTATTACGCCGACGGCCCGGAGAAGTTGAAGTGGGAGGGCTATGACGCGATCGCCCAGACCAAGGACGCCCAGCAGTACCTGCGGGACCACGCGGCGGCGGAGAAACCGTTCGTCCTGTACCTCTCGTGGGGCCCGCCCCATGACCCCTACAATTCCGCGCCCGCGAAATACCGGGCGATGTACCAACCCGCCGGGTTCACGTTGCGGCCCAATGTGCCCGCGGTGGTCGGCGCCCAGGTCCGGACGTCCCTCGCGGGTTACTACGCCCACTGCACCGCGCTGGACGATTGCATGGGTGAACTGTTGCAGACCCTGCGCGAGACGGGCCTAGCCGAGAACACGATCGTGGTTTTCACCGCGGACCACGGCGATTTGTTGGGATCCCACGGGGGCGACAACAAGCAGCAGCCCTATGATGAATCCATCCGGGTGCCGTTGCTGGTGCGCTGGCCCGCCGGGCTGGGGGCTGCCAGTCGAACGGTCGATACCGTCATTAATTCCGAGGACCTCATGCCCACGTTGCTCGGCCTCTCCAAGGTGGCGGTGCCGCGGACGGTGGAAGGGCTCGATTTCAGCGGCTATCTCCGGGGCGGCGCCAATCCTTCCGACGGAGCCACGTTGATTGCCAGTCCCGCGCCCTTCGGTCAGTGGTCGTTCCCGCGCGGCGGTCGGGAGTTCCGTGGCATTCGCACCCAGCGCTACACCTACGTCCGAGACCTTCACGGTCCGTGGCTGCTGTTCGACAACCAGACCGATCCTTATCAGCTGATCAACCTGGCGAATCAATTCGCCACGGCCAAGTTGCAGGCGGACATGGAAGCGATCCTGACCCGGAAGCTCAAGGAGAGCAGCGACGAATTCCTGCCCGCGGCCGCTTACATCAAGAAATGGGGCTACACCGTGGATGCCACCGGCACGGTGCCCTACACGAATTGAGGCATGACGCCCTCGAAGTTCCGGAAACTGCGCCGGGCTGAAGCGGATTCCTTCGTTGTGACGCTTCGGCCAAGACTGACGGCATCTGCGCTGGGATGGGGTAGGCTTTCCCTCGCAGGTTCAATCCTGCTGCTGGCGTTACCGGTGTCGGCTCTTTCCGGCGCGGCGGCACCGGCCCGGGATCGGCTAAATGTTCTGATGATCAACATGGATGATCTGAATTCGTGGGTCGGGCCGCTCGGGGGCCATCCCCAGGTCAAGACGCCGAATCTCGATCGTCTCGCCGCCCGCGGTACCGTGTTTACCAACGCCCACACTCAGGCTCCCGTCTGCAACCCATCGCGCGCGAGCGTGTTCACGGGGGTCCGGCCGGAGAGCTCCGGGCTCTACGCTCTGGACCCACCGTTCCGGCAGGCCCCGGCGCTCCGGGGGGTGACGACTCTGCCCCAGCTGTTTGCGAACCATGGCTACCGGACATATTCGACCGGGAAAAACTTCCACGATCCCTTCAAGCAGGATCCCGCCTTGCCGGCTGAGTTTACCGAAGTCGGATTCCTCGGAACCCAAGGCGGACCCAGGCCGGCGAAGAAGCTGAAGCAGAACATCAATCCAGAACCCTTGATCGACTGGGGAGTGTTTCCCGACGACGACACCTCCCAGGATGATTGGAAGGTCGCGGACTGGGCCATTGCGAAACTGCGGGCGATCCCAGCCGCCGAACCTTTCTTCCTCGCGGTCGGCATCCGGCATCCCCACGTGCCGATGTATGCCAGCCAGAAGTGGTTCGACCTTTATCCGGACGACAAGCTGATCATGCCGATCGTGCCGGCCGATGATCGCGACGACCTGCCGAAGTACGCCGACTACCTGCACTGGCGTCTGCCGGAACCCCGGCTCGCGCTTCTGGAACGGCAGCGGGAGTGGCGATCCCACGTCCAAGCCTATCTGGCTTCCGTCAGTTTTGCCGATCACCTCGTCGGGCGCATCCTCGACGCGCTCGACGGCACGGAGGCCGGGCGCCGCACCGTCATCGTGTTCTGGTCCGATCATGGGTACCACAACGGTGAGAAGGGAATCACGGGAAAGAACTCGCTTTGGGAGATCGCCACCCGCGTGCCGGTGATCATCTCTGCTCCGGGATTCGCGGCCGGGCAGCGATCGAACCAGCCGGTGGAACTGCTCGATCTTTACCCGACCCTGGCGGAGATGTGCGGCCTGACTGCTCCGGGCCAAGTGGAGGGCGTCAGCCTGGTCCCCTGGCTGCGGAATCCCAGTCTGTCCAAGGAGAAGCCGGCCCGCACGGTCGCCGGCCCGGGCAACATGGCGGTGCGCTCCGAGAACTGGCGTTACATCAGGTACGCCGACGGGTCCGAGGAGTTCTACGACCATCGCGCGGATCCGGAGGAATGGCACAACCTTGCCGGCATTCCTGCCTACGCTAGCCTGATCCAAGAGCACGCGCGGTGGATTCCCGCGGTGTTTGCCCGACCGGTTCCTGGCAGCAAGGCCAGGTTGATCGATTATCAGGATGGTGTCCCGATCTGGCAGGGTAAACGCATCCTGCCGGGCGACCCTTTTGACTATGACCCTTTCAAAGACTGACGAAAAGAATGTCGACGAACGGAGCGGACGGCGCCGAGCCTCCCGCCTGATTCACCTCCGCATGCGCCCGCCCCAAACCCGATGAAATACCTGCTTCTGCTGCTCGCTGCCGGCTGGGGGCTTGCGTCCTCATCCGCCGCCGCGGCCGCCGCCCGGCCGCTGAATATTGTCGTGCTCCTCGCTGACGACTGGCGCTTCGATACGCTCGGCGTCGCCGGTAATCCGGTCGTCCAAACCCCGAGCCTCGACCGCCTCGCCGCCGACGGCCTGCGTTTCACCCGTAGCTACGTCACCACCGCCATCTGCGGCGTTAGTCGCGCTTCGTTGTTCACCGGCCAGTGGATGTCGCGCCATGGCAACCCGGCCTTCGCGATGTTCAAGACTCCTTGGGCGGAGACCTATCCCGGCATCCTGCGCGCCAGCGGCTACTATGTCGGCCACGTGGGGAAGTGGCACAACGGGACCTTCCCGAAGGCCAACTTCGACTTCGGGCGCGCCTACAGCGGCACCCACTGGATCAACGAGCCGGACGGCACCCGCATCCACGTGACGCAGAAGAACGAGAACGACGCGCTCGAGTTCCTGCGCACCCGGCCGGCGGACAAGCCATTCTGCCTGACCCTGGCGTTCTTTGCCACCCACGCCGAGGACGCGAACCCGCTGCAGTACCTGCCGCAGCCGCAAAGCATGGCGTTGTATCAGGACGTGACGATTCCCGTCCCGGTCAACGCCACGAACGAGTCGTTTCACCGGTTGCCGCCCTTCCTGGCGAACGAGGCCAACGAGGGCCGGGCGCGCTGGCACTGGCGCTTCGACACCCCGGAGAAGTACCAGTCGATGATGAAAAACTATTACCGGCTCGCGACCGAGGTGGACACCGTTTGCGGCCGGGTGCTTGAGGAACTCCGCCGGGAGGGCGTGCTGGACAACACGCTGGTCATCTTCACCGGCGACAACGGCTATTTCCACGCCGAGCACGAACTGGCCGACAAGTGGTATCCCTACCAGGAAAGCATCCGGGTGCCCCTGATCGTGCTCGATCCGCGGATGCCGCCGGCCAAGCACGGGCAGACCAACGAGGAGATGGTGCTGAACGTGGACCTCGCCCCGACCATTCTGGCCGCCGCGGGCCTGCCGGCCGCGCCCCGCATGCAGGGCCGCAATCTCACGCCGCTTTATCTCGAACCCAGACCGCCCGCGTGGCGCACGGAGTTTTTCTACGAGCACGCCACCATCACCAACGTCAGCTTTATCCCGTCCTCCGAGGCGCTCGTGCGCAAGGACTGGAAATATATTTACTGGCCCGACTTCAACCGGGAGCAACTCTTCGACCTCACGGCGGATCCGCGGGAGGAAAACGACTTGGGCGCGGACGCGAAGCAGGCGCCCCGCTTGATCGAAATGCGCACACGATTCGCTGAGCTTAAGGCGGCAGCGCGCTGACCGGCCCGGCCGGATAACCGACGCGTGATGCGGGTAACTGCGATCAAACCTGGAGCCCGGCGAACAATCGTCTGGGCGGGCCTCACTTATCTAGCGTGGATCGTTGGCCTCGCGGTGATTTCCGCCTGCGACCGGCCCCGAGCCGGGAGTCTGGCCGCAGTTCCGGCCGCACCGGCGGTGTCTCAGACCTCGGTCTCCTGCCGGTCTTGCCATCCCGCCGAATTCGCTGCGTGGGAGGGGACCGACCATGCCCTGGCGAATCGCCTCGCTGACCAACCGCGCGACCAGGCAGTTCTCGCGACGTTCCCAAAGGCCGCCGGCGCGGGCTGGCCGGCGGCGCCCGACATGATCCTTGGGCACAAGCCTCTCTGGCAGGCGCTGGTTCCGGTGCCGGGCGGTCGCTGGCAGGTACACGAGCTCGCCTTCGATCCGGTCAAACAGGAATGGTTCAATGTCTTTGGGACGGAGAACCGGCAACCCGGGGAATGGGGACACTGGACCGGCCGGGGCCTGAATTGGAACTCAATGTGCGCCCAGTGCCACATGACCGGGTTCAACAAGAACTACGATGCGGTCGCGGACGCTTACGCTTCAACGTGGGTGGAACAAGGGGTGGGTTGCATCCAGTGCCATGGTGCACTGCCGGCGAATCATGGCGTCAAAGGCGCGCCTGCGGCAAAATCGGTGTCCCCGCTCCACGGTGACCGCGCGCTCATGCAGCAGGTCTGTTTCTCCTGCCACGCCCGGAGCGAACAGCTCTCGGCCGACTTCCGGCCGGGCAGTGCGTTCAGCGACCATTTTCGGCTCGTGCTTCCGGTTGAGGCCGCCGTGTTTTTCCCCGATGGGCAGGTGAGGGGCGAGGATTTCAACGCGACGTCGGTGCTTCAAAGCCGGATGGGTCATGCCGGGGTCACCTGCCTCGACTGCCATGATCCGCATTCGTCCAAAACCATCCTGCCGGTCGAGAACAACCAACTGTGCCTGCAATGCCACGCGACGCCCGGACGCGTCCTGCCCTCGGGCACGCGTGCGGTTCCGATCAACCCGACCGCCCACTCCCATCATGCCGAGGGCAGCGCGGGCAACCTGTGCGTGAGCTGCCACATGCCCGTCACGACCTACATGCAGCGTTCGCCGCGGCACGATCACGGCTGGCTGAAGCCCGACCCGCTGCTCACCCAGGAACTCGGCATCCCGAATGCCTGCAACCGTTGCCACACCGAGCAGCCCGTGAGTTGGGCGATCGAGAAGAGTCAGGCTTGGTCTGGCGCGAAGCTCGATTCGACGCAGCGGGCCCGGGCCCGGGCGGTCGCCGCCGCGCAGGCCCGGGATCCCGGCGCCTCCGACGGCCTGCTCAAGCTTCTGGCCCGCGAGGATATTCCCGCCTGGCGTGCCACCTTTCTTGCGCTTTTGGCGCCGGCCGTCCCCGACAATCCATCGGCCTTGGCGGCAGCCACGGCGTCCCTCGCAGCCGTGGATTCCCTCGAGCGGGAAGCGGCCGTGCAAGCGGTGGGAGCGGCGGCGGCCGAGCGGCTGCGCCCCTTGACGCGCGATCCGGTCCGGTCGGTGCGGCTGGCCGCGGACTGGGTTCTTTCGCCGGAGTTGCCGTCGGACTCGGCGGAACGAAGGGAACTCGATGCCTATCTTGCTCTCACCCTCGATCAACCGACAGGCCGGCTGCGTCTGGGACAGGACCTGGCAAATCGCGGCCAGCTGGCGCCGGCCGAGGCGGAGATGAGGAGAGCGGTGGCCTGGGACCCGAACGCTCCCGGCATTCTGGACTCGCTGGGCCTCGTGCTCCATCGCGAGAGCAAGTCCGCCGAGGCGGCGGCCACTTTTTCCCGGGCGGCACACCTTGCACCGGGTGACGCGGACTTGCCCTTTCGCGCGGCTCTGACCTACGCGGATGCCCGGATGTGGCCGGAGGCCGAGGGGGCGTTTCGGATGGCGGTGGAGCGTGACCCGCGTTTCGACCGGGCCTGGTACAATCTCGGCCTGTTGCTGGTGCAGACGGCGCGAGCCGCCGAGGGTGCGCAGGCCCTGCGGAAGGCGGAGCAGGTGGCGCCCCGTGTCGCGGATTATCCCTATGCGTTGGCGACTGTCCTTCTTCGGGATGGCGACCGCGCCGGGGCACTTTCGGCCGTGCAGCGGGCCCTTGCCATCGATCCTTTGCACCGGGAGGCGCTGGAGTTGCGGCGGCAACTGTAACCCGAAAACCCATTTGCCACGGGGTGCGTCGTTGGCCCAAGCTGGGAATCCCATGTCCGCCAATAGCAACGTCCCGCCGCCCCTCGACCGCTTCTCGCAGCCGGATGCCGGCGGGCACTTCGGGCCCTATGGCGGCGTGTTCGTGCCGGAGACGCTGATGACGGCGCTCAAGGAGCTGGGTGAGGCCTACGACATGGCGCGGAAGGATCCGGCTTTCGTGAACGAGCTGCGCCGCCATCTGAAGGAATTCGCGGGCCGGCCGACGCCGTTGTATTTCGCGGAACGGCTGACGCAGCTCGGCGGCGGCGCGAAGATTTACCTGAAGCGCGAGGACCTGCTCCATACCGGTGCACACAAGATCAACAATGCCCTCGCGCAGGCGCTGCTCGCCAAACGCATGGGGAAAAAGCGGATCATCGCCGAGACGGGGGCGGGGCAGCACGGCGTCGCCACGGCGGCCGCGTGCGCCAAGTTTGGTCTCGAATGCGTCGTTTACATGGGCGCACACGATATGGAGCGGCAGGCGCTGAACGTCTTTCGCATGCGGCTGATGGGCGCCGAGGTCCGCGGCGTCGAGGCCGGCCAGAAGACCCTCAAGGAGGCCATCAACGAGGCGATGCGCGACTGGGTGACGAATGTTCGCGCCACGCACTACATCCTCGGCACGGCCTACGGCTCGCATCCGTACCCGATGATGGTCCGCGATTTTCACCGGGTGATCGGGATCGAGGCCAAGGAGCAGATCCTCGCCCGCGAGGGCCGGTTGCCCGACGAACTCATCGCGTGCGTCGGCGGCGGCAGCAATGCAATCGGCCTGTTCTTCGAATTTCTCGAGGACCCGGGGGTGAAGATGATCGGCGTCGAGGCCGGCGGCCACGGCATCAAGCGCGGTGAGCACGCCGCGCGTTTCGCCGGCGGGCGGCTGGGCGTGTTGCAGGGCTGTAAAACCTTTCTCCTCCAGGATGCCGACGGCCAGATCGAGCTCACGCATTCCGTGAGTGCGGGCCTCGACTACGCGGCCGTGGGCCCGGAGCACGCGTTCTACCGGGATCGCGGCCGGATCCAGTTTGCCTATGCCACGGACGACGAGGTGCTGGAGACATTCCAGCTGTGCTCCCGCCTCGAGGGCATTATTCCCGCACTGGAATCGACCCACGCTCTGGTCGAGGGCCTGAAGCGCGCCAAGACGCTGTCGAAGGACAAGGTCATCATCGTCAATCTCTCGGGTCGCGGCGATAAAGACGTCCAGCAAGTGCAGGCGATGCTGGGGAAGAAGTAGGCCGGGAGGCGCCGGGCAAACGCTTAACGTTTAACGCTCAACGCTCAAGCCGGAGCGATCAATCGGTAGGGCGTGCGAGTCCGTCGCCGCCGATTAATCCAACATCACGGCGGTCACGGAGTGACGCGCCCTACCGGGATCCATCGTCCTTGAGCGTTGGGCGTTGAAAGTTGAGCGTTGGGCGTTCGCTGGCTCGACTCCGGAGCGTTGAGGGTTCTCCGTTGCCGGCATGAACAGCATGACCGGATATGGGCGGGCCTCATCTGCCTTGGAGCAATTCACTCTGACGGTGCAGGTCAGCTCGGTGAACCGGAAGTCGCTCGACCTGACAATGAAGCTGCCCGAGGCGTGGGAATCGCTGGAGCCGGCGATCGGGGAGCAAGTCCGGAAGTTCGCGATCCGCGGCAAGGTGCATGTCGATATTGAGCTGACGGGCGTGCGCGGGGGCGGCGCGGAGTGGGACGAGGCGGCGGCGGGCGAGGTCATCGAGCGGCTCGCGGCATTCGCGAAGACCCAGAAGATCGAATTTGAACCGACGTCCGAACTGCTGTGGCACATCGCGAACTCGCAGCGCAAGGGCGCGGAGCCGCCGGCGGTTGACCAGGCGCGGCCGGTGATCGAGAAGGCGCTCAGCGAGGCGCTGCGCGGTTTTGCCGCGATGCGGGCGAAGGAGGGCGAGGCGCTGCACGTGGACCTGCTCATGCGGATCGGCCTGATCGCGAAATATGTCGCCCACGTGGCGGAGCGGGCACCCCTGGTGCCGGTCCATTATCGCGAGCAATTCCGCAAACGGCTCCGCGAGGCGGGGCTCGAGATCGACCTGAATGACGAGCGGGTGCTCAAGGAGATCGCGCTCTTTGCTGACCGTTGCGACATCAGCGAGGAACTGACGCGCCTCCGCAGCCATCTCGATCAGTTTGGCTCGCTGCTGAAGGCTCAGGGCGAGATCGGACGGAAGGCCGAGTTTCTGCTGCTGGAGATGGGCCGCGAGGTCCACACCATCGGCAGCAAGGCGAACGACCTGACCATCTCCCGCGCCGTCATCGAGCTGAAGAACGAGCTCGAGCGGGTGAAGGAGCAGATGGCCAACGTGGAATAGGCGAGGCGCCGATTCCACGAATTTGAGATCTTAAATTTGAAATCTCAGATCGGCCGCCCCGGCTAGTCTGCCTTCGGTACTTTGTCATCCTCGGCGGGCTGCTTCAGCGACCAGCCGATATAGAGGAATACGCCAACGCAGATCGCGGAGTCGGCGACGTTGAAGGTCGGGTAGATGTAGCTGCCGAAGTGGAAGTCGAGGAAGTCGATCACGTGGCCGAAGCGCAGGCGGTCGGTCAGGTTGCCCGCGATGCCGCCGCAGAGCAGCCCGAAGCTCACTTGCACGAGGCGGGCGCGCAATCCGAGGGCGTGGCGGCCGAAGGCGATGGCCACGAGGGTCAGCGCCGCCAGCACGGCGAGGACCGTGCTGCGCCCAGCAAAGAGGCTCCACGCGGCGCCGGTGTTGCCGATGTGCACCAGGTAGAAAAAATCATCCACGATCCGGATCGCCCCGGGGTCGCCGTAGGTGGGGTACGGCATGCGGGCCGCGATCCAGGCCTTGCTCAACTGGTCGGCGCCCAGCGTGCCGAGGGCGAGGGCCAGCAGCAGGCGGTACGCGAGGAACCGCTGGAGGCGGGTGGGGCTGGGACCGGAGACGAGGGACATCGTCAAAAGAAACGCCGGGCGCGGGGCCCGGCGTGATTCAGGCAATGAGACTTATTCGTCTCCGCCGCCACCGCCGCCGCTGTCCTCGTCGCGCTTGCCGCCCTCTTCACCCATTTCGCCGAACAGGCCGGCCTGGGTGCGGGAACGGTGGCGGTTGCGCTCGAGTTGTTTCTGGGCCTCGGCGGAGTAGCGGGTGAAGGGCACGGCGAGGAGGCGCTCCTTCGCGATGGGTTTCTGGTTGATCTCGCACACGCCGTAGGAGCCGTCGTGGATGCGCTTGATGGCGGCATCGATCTCGGTGAGGGCCTCCTGCTCGCTGGAGACGAGGCTCAGGGCAAAATCGCGGTCGAAGGTGTCGGTGCCGGAGTCGGCCATGTGCTGGCCGTAGGATGAGAGGTCCCCGGCGTCATCCTTGGCGGAGCGCTTGAGGGTTTCCTCGGAGTGCAGCTCGATGCCGGCGGTGAGGTGTTTGCGGAGGTCGATCAGGAGGCGGTAATAGCGCTTGAACTTTTCCGGCACGTCTTGCTCGACGAGATCCTCGGCGGATTTTCCGCGGCGTGGGTTGAAACCGAGGATGTCGGTGAGCGAGGCGGCCTTGACGTGGTGGGGCGCGGTCTTCGCCTTGGCGAGGAGTTCGGCCTTCTTGACGGCGGCGGGCTTGATCCCGGCCTTAGTGACCTTGTCCGACTCGGTTTCCTTGGTGGAGACGGTCTTGGCGATGGCGCGGACCTCATCGAGGCTGAAGGCGATCGGTTTGGCCGGGTTCTTCTTGGCGCCGAGGATGCGGGAGCGGAGATCGGCACGGGTGTTGCCCTTGGCCGGAGCAGCGCCGGGCTTGGAGGGAGCCGCCTTGACCGCCTTGACCACCTTAATAACCGCTTTGACCGCCTTGGCCGGAACGGCCTTCGCGGCTTTGGCCGAAACCGGGGCGGCCTTGGCCGGTTTGTGCGCCTTGGCCGGAGCGGGCTTGGCGGTCGGCTTCTTCGCGGGGGCGGGTTTCTTGTGCTTGGAGGGCATGGCGTGGAAGGGATTTAGTTGCCGGAAAGGGCCGCGGCGCAGCGCGGGCAGACGTCGCCGTGGGCGGAGGAGACCAGCGCCGGCACGGAGCGCCAGCAACGCGGGCACTTCTGATGGCCGAGCTCACTGGACGGACGCACCCCGATGCTGAGCGGAGCGGAGGCCGGGGTGAGGGTCACATGCGACACGATAAACAGCTCCGGGAGAAAGTCCCGGTGTTTCTCAAGGACCTTGAACGTGGCGTCGTCGCCCGCCGAGGAGAGGGTGACCGCCGCATCGAGGGATTTGCCGAGGCGGCCGCCCGCGCGGAGGGGCTCGATCGACTCGTTGACCAGCGTGCGGACCTTGAGCAGCGCCGCGACCTCGGCGGCCAGCGGTTCGTCGGTCCACTCGGCCGGGGCGACGGGCCAGTCCTGCAGGTGAATCGAGTCGGCGGTGTACTCGGTCTTCGCGGTGGCGAACGACCAGGCCTCGTCGGCGGTGAATGTGACGACGGGCGCGAGCAGCCGCACGAGCGCGCGGAAGAGGTGGTGGATCGCGGTCTGCGAACTGCGGCGCAGCGGCGCGTTGGTCGCGAGCGTGTAGAGCCGGTCCTTGAGGATGTCGTGATAGACCGCGGAGAGCGTGACGGCGCAGAACTGGTTGCAGAGCTGGTAGACGCGGTGGAAGTCGTACGCCTCGTAGGCGGCGGTGACATCACGGATCAACGCGGCCGCCTGGTGCAGCGCCCAACGGTCGAGCTTGTCGAGCTGGGCGTGCGGCACGGCGTGCTGCGCCGGATCGAAGTCGTTCAGCACCGAAAGCTGATAGCGAAAGGTGTTCCGCATCTGCCGGTACGTCTCGCTGACGTGTGACAGGATCTCCTTGGAGATCGGGATGTCGTCCCGAAAGTCCTGGGAGGCGATCCAAAGCCGGATGACATCGGCGCCGTATTCGCCGACGTAGGCATCGCTGGTCTGCGGCTTCTCGTAGGTGCTGC
Source organism: uncultured Opitutia bacterium (assembly GCA_903925425.1). Lineage (GTDB taxonomy): Bacteria > Verrucomicrobiota > Verrucomicrobiia > Opitutales > Opitutaceae > CAIYFD01. Next base: position 14,129 of record CAIYFD010000371.1, read on the forward strand.
TCTTGGAGATCTTGTTCCGCTCGTGGTCGACGATGAACCCGTGGGTGAGCACCGCCTTGTAAGGCGCGGCGTCGTAGGCGATGACGCCGGTCCAGAGCGAGGAATTGAACCAGCCGCGGTGCTGGTCGCTGCCCTCGAGGTAGAGATCGGCCGGCCACTGGGTACCGCCCTGGGCGCGCTTGAGCACGGCGGCGTGCGACGAACCGGAGTCGAGCCACACGTCGAGGGTGTCGCGTCCGCAGGTCAGCTCGGCCGGCGCCGGCCAGCTGGCGGGGAGGGCGATGCCCGCGAGGATCTCGGCGGGCGTGGAGTCGTACCAGAAATTGGTGCCACGGGTGGCGAACTTGTCCGCGATGGCGCGGGCCACGTCGGCGTCGAGGAACGCGTTCTTCTTCGCGTCGTAGAAGGCCGGGATGGGCACGCCCCATGAGCGCTGGCGACTGACGCACCAGTCGGGACGCGACTCGACGGCACCGCGGATGCGGGCCTCGCCCCAGGCGGGGATCCAACCCTGCTGGGTGCCGATGCGCGTGATTTCGTCCAAGGCGGTCTGGCGCGTGCCGCCACGGTCGAGACCAACGAACCACTGGTCGACGGCGCGGAAGATGATCGGCGTCTTGGAGCGCCAGCAATGCGGGTAGCTGTGCGGGTACTTGGCCTTCGCCAGGAGGGTGCCCTTGGCGGCCAGCAATTTGAGCACGCCCAGATTGGCCGGCGCGGGTTTCTTGGCGGCGAGATCCTCGACCGTCTCGAGGGAGGTGAGGCCAACCAACTCGGCGGGCATGCGACCGTCGTCGAGATAACGGCCGTCGTCGCCGACCGGGCAGTAGATCTCCAGCTTGTACTTCAGGCCGGTCACGTAGTCCTCCGCGCCGTGGCCCGGGGCGGTGTGGACGCAGCCGGTGCCGCTGTCGGTTGTGACGTAGTCGGCGAGAACCACCGGCGAGGCGCGGTCGATGAAGGGATGACGCGGGGCGAGGCCCTCGAGGGCCTGGCCCAGGACCACCTTAACCGTCGCCGCCGTCGTGAAATCCTCGGGCAGCGTCTTGGATTGTTTGGCGGCGGCGATGACTGCCGGGAGCAGGGGTTCGGCGACGAGGATCCGCTTTGTCCCGAGGTCGGCCACGACGTAGGGGACCTCCGGGTTGACGGCGATCGCGAGGTTCGCGGGGATGGTCCACGGCGTGGTCGTCCAGATGACAACGAAGAGTGGTTTATCGGCGGGCAGGCCAAACTTCGCGGCTTCCGCGGCGGGCACGGCGAACTTCACCCAGATGGCGATGGCGGTGTGGTCCTTGTACTCGATCTCGGCCTCGGCGAGGGCGGTCTCGAAGGGGATGCTCCAGTAAACGGGTTTCTTGCTGCGATAGACCAGGCCCTTCGCGACGAAGGCCGCGAAGGTGCGGACGATGTCGGCCTCGAAGGCGGGGGCCTTCGTCTTGTACTCATTCTTCCAGTCGGCGAGCACGCCGAGGCGTTTGAACTGGCCCGTCTGCGTTGCGATCCAGCCTTCGGAGAACGCATCGCATTTTGCGCGCAGCTCGGCCGTGGTGAGGGTGAGTTTCTGCTCCTGCACCTCACGGGAGACTTTCTGCTCAATCGGGAGACCGTGGCAGTCCCAGCCCGGGACGTAAGGAGTCCGGTAGCCCTGCATGGACTTGTAGCGGTTGGTGATGTCCTTGAGGACCTTGTTGAGCGCGGTGCCGATATGGACGTCGCCGTTGGTGAAGGGCGGTCCGTCGTGCAGCACAAACACCTTGTTGCTGGTCGCGCGGCGGCGCTGGATGGCGTCGTAAAGGCCGGTTGTTTCCCAGTAAGCGGCCCGGCCCGGCTCGCGTTTCGGCAGTTCGGCGCGCATCGGGAAATCCGTGCGGGGGAGCTGCAGAGTGTCCTTCAGATCGTTGGCCATGGCGGGAAAAAACGCGCGAGGTTAGGTCGGCCCCGGAGTGAGTCAAGGGGAGCCTGCGTCGCTTTTGGCCATGCCGGCCTGGGCAGCCCGGGGCTGGCGTCGCCACCTGGGTTGGGCAGGTTTGACGGCTTTTCAGCCGGTGAGGTTCAGTCCGCCGGACGCTGCCCGGTGTGGAGCGCGACGATGCCGCCGGTGAGCGAAACCGCCTGCACATCCACGAAGCCGGCGCGGCGGATTTCCGCGGCGAGGCCATCGCGGTCTGGGAACTGCGCGATGGAATCGCAGAGATAGCGGTAGGCGCCGGGTTCGCCGGTGACGAGGCCGGCGAGACGCGGCGAGACGCGGCGCATGTAGAAATAGTAGAACGGCCGCAGCCAGGGTGCCGGTTGGGAGAATTCCATCACGTGGAGGCGGCCTCCGGGCACGAGCACGCGGCGCATTTCCTCGAGCGCGCGGGCGCGATCGCCCATGTTGCGGAGCCCGAACGCGATCGTGACGGCCTCGAAGGAGGCATCGGGGAGGGGGAGATTTAGCCCGTCGCCCGGGGCGAATGTGACCGCGGCGAGACGCGGGTCGCCGGCAATGATCTGCTTGGCGAGGGCGACTTCCAGCATCGGCTGGCAGAAGTCCATGCCCGTGATGTGCACCCCGGGTCCGAGGCCGCGGGCCAGCGCGAAGGCGACGTCACCGCTCCCGGTGGCGAGGTCGAGGATGTGTTTGGGGTGATGGGTCCGGGCGGACGCCACCAAGCGCCGGCGCCACCACAAATCCACGCCGCAGCTCAGGATCCGGTTGGCGCGATCATAGCGCTGCGCCACTTGGGCGAACATGGTATTAATCGCGACGGGATCGGGCATGGTTGGGGGTGACACTCAGGCAACGGGCTTCCGTGAGTCGCAAGTGCGAAAACGCCGGCTCCAAAGCGGCTAACGATGTTGACGCATTGGTAAAGCTGTGGATAGGTTGGCCGGCAGAGGTCGGAGCATTCAGCACCAAACGAACCGGAGATACCCCCCCATGTCGACGAACCTGACCAAAAGAGAGATCGTGCTAGAGATCTACAAGAAGACCAACTTCCCGCAAAAGCAGGTCGTCGAGACGGTGCAGCGGACCTTGGACATCATTCAAAATGCGTTGGCCGCCGGGCGCAACGTGGAGCTCCGCAACTTTGGCGTCCTCGAGGTGCAGGTGCGCAAGCAGCGCATTGGTCGCAACCCGAACAAACCGGAGGCTGAGGTGGTTATCCCGCAGCGCGCCGTGGTGAAATTCAAGTCCGGCAAGATCCTCAAGCAGCAGCTCGCCAAGATCGATCTGGCGAAGTTGAGCCCCCCGCCGGCGCCTCCGGCGGCCTGACGTTCAGCGGTCCGCGAAACCCCGCGGGTGCGCGGCGTGCCATTTCCAAGCGGTGGCGATGATCGCGTCGATGTCCGCGAATTTAACCTGCCAGCCAAGTTCGCGCCGGGCCTTGGCGGCATCGGCATAGAGGGAGGGTGGATCTCCCGCCCGGCGCGGGGACTCGATGATTTTGATTTTTCGTCCGGTCGCGCGTTCGACCGCAGCAATCACTTCGCGGTTTGAAGTGGGCCGGCCGGTGCCGAGATTATAAAAAAGCTGCGTGCCAGGCTGGGCCAGGCGGTCGAAAACCGTGATGTGAGCGCGGCTCAGGTCGTCGACATGGACATAGTCACGCAGACAGGTGCCATCCGGAGTGGGGTAGTCCGTGCCGAAGAGTTCAAGATGGGGACGCCGGCCGGTGGCCGCGGCGATCGCCAGAGGAATCAGGTGGGATTCCGGATCGTGATCCTCGCCGATGGCGGCGTCCTCGGCCGCGCCGGCGGCGTTGAAGTAACGGAAGACCGCGAAACTCAGTCCGTCGGCGTGGGCGAGGGCCTTGAGCAC
>CAIYFD010000372.1 GCA_903925425.1 uncultured Opitutia bacterium
AGACCTTCACCGCAAACAGCTCGGGATGCATCGTGCCCTCGGCCACCTTGTTCACGGTGCCGGTCATCAAGATCGAGAAGCCGTCGCCGATGGAGATGCCGATCGTGCCGCCGGGCATGTGCACGGTGACGTCGCGGTCGACGAGTCCCAGCTTGTGGGCCACGGCGGCCGAGGCGCTGGAGCTGCTGCCCGAGGCGAGCGTGTAGCCGGCGCCGCGCTCCCAGATCTCGATGCGGATGTTCTTCCGGTCGAGGACCTGGAGGAACTGCACGTTCGTCTTGCGCGGGAAATTGGGGTGGGTCTCGAGCGTGGGGCCGTAGTCCTTCGCCAGGTCGGCGTCCACCTCCGGCAGCGGAATGACGCAATGCGGGTTGCCGATGGTGGCGGCGCAGTACCGGAACTCGCGGTCGAGGGCCTGGATCTTCTCATTGATCACCTCGCGCGGGGCGCCGGTGACGGGGATCTTCGCGCTGTCGAAGCTGACGCTGCCCATGGCCACGGTGATGAGGCGGCCGTTTTCCTTGATCACGGACTGCACGTTGCCGCCCGGGGTCTCGACGGTGAAGGTCGGGTTCTTCACCAGGCCCTGGTCCCAGAGAAAGCGGGAAAAAATGCGGAGGCCGTTGCCGGACTTCTCGGCCTCGGAGCCATCGGGGTTGAAGATGCGCAGGCCGAACTCGGAGGACTGGGAGGGCAGGGGACCCCAGAGGATGCCGTCGGAGCCCACACCGAAGTTCCGGTGGCAGATGACGCGGATCTGTTCGACTGAGGGCGCCGGCTTCCAGGAGGGGAAGTCGGCCGGGTTGAGGACAATGTAGTCGTTGCCGAGGGCGTGGTACTTGTGGAAACGCATGCGCCGGCCAGCAAAACGACCGCTTTGCGGAAGACACGAAAAAACCGGGGCGGCGTCCTCGTAAATTTGTCATCCCGCCCGGCGGCCGCATGGCGGATTTTGTGTTCCCTGGTCCCGCCCGTACTCGTCAGTCGGTGAAGCGCTTGCAATCCAAACGACCCGTTTCAATGTCGCGGTCCCTGCTATGAACCCCTCGTGGCGAAGCCTTTCGGCGGTCCTACCGCTCCTGCTCGGACTCGGTTCCGGAGTGACGCTGCGGGCTGAGTCGGCCCCGGTCGTGCCGGCTCCGACGGCATCCGCGACCGCCACCAGCCCGGCGGCGGGGAAGCCGGCAGACAACGCCAAGGAGCCGTGGCGGGCGATGACCAAGTTCAATTTTGCCGCCCTCCCGATTGGCGACATGCCGCCCGACGACGGCAACATCGCGCCGATCGCCGACGCCGATGCCAAGCCGGTTGGCTTGGCGGCGAACCTGGTAAAGATGGTCGAGACCACCTTGCCGGCCTGGGCTCCGGGACACGTGGCCGATCCCGTGCAGCGGGTCCGCAATCATCTTTTCCTCCTCGGAGCTCCCGACTTCGGGCAATCGCCCGCGGAGCGGTTTCTCGCCGCCAGCGTCCTGCGCTACCTCCTGACGCAATATTCAGATGATGAGCTCGCGCAGATCCTCTGTTGGATTGCGCTGCATCCGGACGAGGGCACGGATACGGTCCTCGACGACAAGCTGCTCAAGGAGTTCGGTCTGCCCAAACTTGATCGGGCGGAGGTGCGACTCCGGACCTATTATTACGCCGTGAAGCTCAACCGCTGGGTCATAGGCTGGTAACGGGGGACACCACGATGAAAGGAATGATCGCCTACGCCGGGATGATGCTGCGGCTCCAGTTCCGGTCCCGGCTGGCGGTGTTCTACGGCTTTCTTTTCCCGCTCATCTTCCTCGTCGCGTTCCGGATTCTCTACCGCTGGGAGATTGGTCATGGCGCCGACCATCTCGGGGAATTGCTCGTGGTCGCGATCCTCGGGGGCACGTGTTTCGGCCTGCCCGTCACGATGGTGTCCGAGCGCGAGCGCGGCGTCTGGCGGCGTTACCGGCTGCTGCCGACCCCGATCTGGGCGCTCGTGGGCGGCACGATGGGCGTGCGTTTTATTCTCCTCGTGGGCGCCGGTCTCCTCCAGTTGCTCCTCGCCGTGGCGGTCCGGATGCCGGCACCGGCGCATCCGGCGGACCTGACTCTGGCCTTCGCGATCGTGTCGTTCACATTCTGTGGCTTCGGACTGATCGTGGCCATGCTGACCAGCTCGGTGCAGGCGGCGCAGGCGCTCGGACAATGCATCTTCCTGCCGATGCTCGCGCTGGGCGGCATCGCGGTCCGGATCACGAGCTTGCCGGATTGGACGCAAACCCTGGCGGCCTTCACCCCGGGCCGCTATGCCGTCGTCGCGGTCTCGGCCGGCGTTACGGGCGCAGGTCTGGGCGCCGTCCGCTATGATTTGGCCGTGCTCCTTTTTATGGGCATGGCCGCGAGCGTCAGCGCCGCCGGAATGTTCCGCTGGGATGTCCACACCGGTCACGAGCGGCGCAGCCGCCTCGGCTGGCTCGCGGTGACACTGGTGGCGTGCCTGATTGTCGGATTCTCCACGCTGCGGCGCGACGCCGCGGCGTCGCAGCGGCAGCAGGCGGAGCGGGCGAATCAGGAAAATGCGGTGCTGGCCTCCGCGCCCGCGCCGCAGCCTGTTCCGGCTCCGGGCAAGGCTCCGCCGCCCGAGGAAAAGATGTACGCCGTGGAGAAGGCGGCCTCGTGGGACGTGTTGACGCCGGCGAATCTGCTCGAGCTGCCCCGGACACTTCCGCCGGACAGCGGCGTCGTGACGCCGATCGCCTCCAATCTCGACGAGATCGACGACGACACCCAGGCCAAGGGCAAAGCCATCTATGGAAAACTTGCGACCTGGGCCCCGGGCAAGGTGAGTGACCCGCTGCAGCGCGTCGCCAATCTGGTGTACGTGCCGGCGGTCGTCGACGTGATGCAGCTTGCGCCGCTCGAGTCGTATCTCCCGGCGTTGGTCGAGCAGTATTTATGGGAGAGCTCGAAGACCCCGGATCTGGTGCGCCAACTGGGCTGGATCGCCACCCATCCGCTCCCGGGTGAATTTGTCTCGGCCGAGGACATGACGGCACTCGGCGTCGAGGTGACGACCAATCGGGTCAACGAGATCGAGTCACGCCTGCATATCTACGCCGCGAAGTACATGTTCCGGCTGCTCGACGATCCGGACAGCGGTGCGATCCCGAAAAAATGACCAAGCCGTCAGCCCACTTTCCCCCGCCATCCTTGCCTCGCTCCTGAGCGGCCCCACTTTGGGCGCCACGCTCGACACCCCAACCCCACGCTTCACCACCATGTCCGCCAAAGTATCGATCCGTGACCTCCGCAAGAGCTACGGCGGGGTGGAGGCCGTGCGCGGCGTCAGCTTCGAGATCCAGGACGGCGAAATCTTCGGCATGCTCGGGCCGAACGGCGCCGGCAAGACCAGTACCCTCGAGTGTGTCATCGGCCTGCGCGAGCCGGATGACGGCGCGATCGAGGTCTGCGGCATCGACGCCCGGAAAAATCCCACGGAGGTAAAGCAGCGGATCGGCGCGGCGCTCCAGACCACCTCGCTGCAGGACAAGATCACCGGCCGCGAGGCGCTGGAGCTCTTCGGGTCCTTCTATCGCCAGCGCGTGCCGTCGGCCGACCTGCTCAAGCGTTTCTCCCTCGAGGAAAAAGCCGATGCGCCCTTCGATACCCTCTCGGGCGGCCAGAAGCAGCGCCTCGCCCTGGCGCTCGCCTTCGTCAACAACCCCGAGCTCGTCTTCCTCGACGAACCGACGACCGGGCTCGACCCGCAGTCCCGGCGCGAGCTGCACGGCGAGATCGCCCGGATGAAGGGCGACGGGCACACCGTGCTCCTCACCACCCACTACATCGAGGAGGCCGAGCAGCTTTGCGACCGCATCGCGATCGTCGACCACGGGCGGATCATCGCCACCGGCGCGCCCAAGGATCTCATTGCCGCGTCGAAGCTGACCCAGTTGGTCTCGTTCGAGACGGATCGACCGGTGGCCGCCGCGGCCCTGCAGAAAATCCCCGGCGCCAGCGAACCCACCGTTGACGGCGTGCACGGCCGGTTCCGCACGCGCGACATCAGCCGGGCCCTGCCCGAGTTGATCAAGCTGCTCGAGGCGCAGCCGGTGCAGCTGGTCGGCCTCGTCGTCGGCAAGATCACGCTGGAGGATGTCTTCATCGAGCTCACCGGTTCCAAACTGAGGGAATGAACCAGCCCCTGCGCGAGATTGTGGCGGTGACGCTCCGGATGTACCTCCGGAACCGGATGGCGTTGGCGTACAGCTACGTTTTTCCCGTCATGTTCCTGCTGGCCTTCGTGGTGCTCTACAAGGACGAGCAGCCACTCCTGATCCAGCACATGGGCGAGCTGTTCACGGTCACCATCCTCGGCGGCGCCTGCTTCGGCCTGCCGACCTCGATGGTCAGCGAGCGTGAGCGCGGCGTCTGGCGGCGCTACCGCCTTTCCCCGGTTTCGCCCGCCCGGGTCATCGCCGGCACGCTGATCGCGCGTTACCTGATGATTCTGGTGGCCGGCGCGCTCCAGCTCGCCGCCTGCATGATCATCGGCGGCTGGACGCCGGAGCACCCGTTCCAACTCTGGATCGCCTTCTCGCTCGTGACTTTCGCGTTGCTCGGCCTCGGGCTGGTGATCGCCACGATGGCCGATACCGTCCCGGCGGTCCAGGCCCTCGGCCAGTGCATTTTCCTCCCGATGCTGATCCTCGGCGGCGTGGCCGTGAAGCTCTCGGCCTTTGCCGATACGCCTTGGGTCCTGCATCTCTCCGCTTTTTTTCCGGGCCGCTACGCCGTCGAGGTCATGCAGCAATGCGCGAAGGGTACCGGACTCGCCCCGGCGTGGTTCAGCGCCCTCGCGGTGATTCTGACCGGGCTCGGTGCGGGCGTGGCCGGGGCCAAGCTGTTCCGCTGGGACGCCCACCAGCGCTTCGCGGCCAATCGCAACCGGGTGTGGTTGCTGGCTGCGCTGGGGGCCTGGGCATTGATCGGCGTCGGCGCCGAGGTGCGCCGCGAGATTGCGCCGCCGGCCTCCGCGCGGCCCAAGCTTCGGCCGACCATCGTGCCGGGAAAAACGGCGGACACGACCCCTGCACCCGTCGCGCCGGCTCCCGCCACCAACCTTGTGCCCGCGCCCACGCCGGCCATTCCGGTGACAACGACTTCGGTTCCGACGCAGAATCCGGCCCCGGTCACGTTTGAGGTGAAACCCAATCCAGTGGTTACGGCCCCGGCTCCCGCGCCCGAGCCAGCGGTCGTGCAGACGGAGTCTCTCTCTCAACCGGCCTCGTCCCAACCGGCAGCGGTAACGCCGCCGCCGGCGTCAGCGCCCGTGGTTGCGCCGCTTGCCGTTGCCGCCGTCCCCGCGCCGGCGGCGCCCACGCCGTGGCGCGCGTACAACAAGATCGATTTTGCGCGGCTGCCGTTCGCGTCGGTGCCGCCGGACAACGGCAACGAAACGCCGATCGCGCCGGCGGACGAGGCGCCGGATCTCAGCCAGCAGGCGGATCTCAACGCCGTGGCGGCCAACTTGAAGACCTGGGCGCCGGGCAAGGTGGCCGACCCGGTGCAGCGCGTCCGCAACCTGATGTATGTCGCCTCGGCCACCGACCAGGCGCAGGCGTTCCTCGAGCGTCATCTGCCGTACCTGATCATGGACACCTTGCGCGCGCAGTTTCAGGACGAGGAGCTGGAGCAGATCCTCTGCTGGATCGCGAACCACCCCGCCGAGGGCGACCATAGCGCGGTCTTTCGGCTCGATGAGCTCGGCCTGCTTTTCAGCGTGGATGACTGGGACGTGCCGGAGATCCGCCTGCGCAACCAGTGGTACTCGATCAAGTTCGTGTGGTGGCTGCTGGGCTGGTAGGCGCCGAAAAAACTTTTTCCCGTCGGCGGGTTGACGCTACTGTCCCACATGCCTGACCCCACGCGATCGGCACCCCGCTCCCCGGCGGGATCATGGCTGCTCACGGCGATCTGCGCGTTGACCGTCGGGCTCTACGCCCTGATTGCCTGCACCCGCGACTCGGAGCTCGGCAACCGGACGGCGGCCGATGCTTACTACAATCGGCTCGTGGCAGGTTTTCGCGCCGGCCAGCTCAGCCTGAAGCAGGAGCCGCCGGCGGGGCTCGTCGCGCTCGCCGATCCCTACGATCTGGCGGCCAATCAGCCGTACCAAGGCACCATCTACGTGGATCCGGTGCGGATCCACGACCTCAGCTATTACCGCGGCCGGCTTTACCTCTATTTCGGTGTTACGCCGGCGCTGTTGCTTTTCTGGCCCGTGGCGTTGACGGGCCTCGCCGTCAGCCACCAGCAGGCCGTGGCGCTGTTCGCCGCGGTGGGATTCCTGCTGAGCGTCTGGCTGCTCCGCGCCGCCGGGCGCCGGTATTTTCCCGCGGCTTCCCCCTGGTTGGTGGCCGCAGGCGCGGTGGCGCTCGGGCTGGCGAACGGATTTCCGATCGTGCTCAACCGGGCGGACGTCTGGGAAGTGCCGATCTTCTGCGGTTATGCCCTGACGATGGTCACGCTCGTCGCGCTCTGGCGCTCGGTGCATGTGCCGGAGTCCCGGGTCCGTGCGCTCGCGCTGGCCAGTCTCGCGTTCGGGCTGGCGATCGGCGCGCGGCCCTCGCTGCTCTTCGGCGCGGTGGTGCTTTTGGTGCCGGTGGTCCTGGGCTGGACTCCGGCCGGCCGCGGACGCTGGCGCTTGCTCGGGGCGGCGTTGGGCCCGATCGCCGCGGTGGGGGTCGGGCTGATGCTCTACAACCAGCAGCGGTTCGGGAGCCCGCTCGAGTTCGGCCAGAGCTACCAGCTGGGCGGGGACCGGCAGGATCGCGTTAATTTCAGCCTCGGGTATCTGTGGTACAATCTCCGGGCCTACTTTTTTGCGCCGCCGGGCTGGAGCGGTGGCTTTCCCTTCGTGCAACCCGCCGCCTTGCCGCCGCCGCCGGCCGGGCATGGCGGGGTTGAGACGCCGTTCGGTGTGCTCGCGATGATTCCCTTTGCCTGGTTCGCGCTGGCCGTGCCGCTGGCTTGGCGCGGTGTGGCCGGCGCGGCGCGGCGCGAATGGGGGCACTTCCTCGCGGTCCCGGTGGCGATGTTCTTCACGTCGGCGCTGGTGCTGGGTGGCTTCTATGGCACGTGCGATCGCTACGAGGTGGAGTTCGTGCCGCTGCTCGTCCTGCTCGCCGCGCTCGGGGCGCTGGCGCTGGACGGACGGCTGGCCGACCGCGGCTCCTGGCGTCGGCTGGCGCATGGGGCGATCGCGGCGACGCTGCTTTTCTCGGTCGCCTGCAACCTCCTCATCAGTGTGCGGCGCCGCGCGGAGATCGTGGGGCTCGAGGGCGCGGTCTTCGTCTACGCGGACCGCCCGGCCGACGCGGTGCCGCTTCTCGAGCAGGCGACGTTCCTCAAGCCGGGCCTCGGGACGGCGCAGATGTCGCTGGCCCTGGCTTATGCCCGCACCGGTCGCGCCGCCGAGGCCTCGGCCCGGATTGCCGAGGCGGTGCGCCTTAATCCCGCCGAGGCGGAAAAGTACTACGACAACTATCGGGCGAGCCTCGCGAAGTATGGACGTCCCGAGGACCTCCTGGCCCTGCTCGAGTCCGCCCTGAAGCAGGCGCCGGGATCGGCGCGGCTGCATTACGAAATGGGCGCGTTTCTCGCCGGGCGCGGGCGGATGGGGGAGGGAGTCCTGCATTTTCAGGAAGCCGTGCGGCTGGACCCTGGCAATGCGAGCAACCTCGCTAATCTTGGCCTCGCCCTGGCGCAGGGCGGGCGCCCGGCTGAGGCCCGGGCGGCCCTTGAGCAGGCGCTCCGGCTCAACCCCGGGCTCGCCGGCGTGTCAGAGATCCTGACCCAGCTCCCGCCTGCCGCGGCAAATCCGCCCGCGGCCCTGCGGCGGCCGTGATCCGGCGCCCCTGCGCGCGGCGGACAGAATCGGGTTTGCTGCGAGCGCAGCGGACGTATTCGGTGCAGGGAGCCGATGCCCCGATCCGCGCACACCCGTCCCCGTGAGTCCTCGTCCTGGCCGGTTTGGGCCGGCCCGCTCACGGTTTTCCTGATCACCCTCCTGGTCTACCTGCCCTCGCTGCGCGGGCAGCTGATCTGGAACGACGTCGACTACGTGACGAAGCCGGCGCTGCGTTCGCTGGCCGGGCTCTGGCGGATCTGGTTCGATATCGGATCGACCGAGCAGTACTATCCGCTGCTGCACAGTTTTTTCTGGCTGCAGCAATGGGTGTTCGGCGACGCGCCCTTCGGCTACCACCTCGTGAACGTGCTGCTGCATGCCACGTGTGCCGCGCTGCTGGTGCTGGTGGTGCGGCGGCTGTTTTCCGAGGTCTCCGGTCGGGCGGCGACTCCGCTCGCCGCCGGGCCGACCGAAAATCGCGGCGGCGAAGGGACTCGCCGCCCGACCGGGGATACCATCGCGTTGCTCGCTGGCCTGATCTTCGCCGTGCACCCCGTTTACGTGGAGTCGGTCGCGTGGATCTCCGAGCAGAAGAACACGTTTTCGCTGCTCTGGTACCTGCTGGCGGGTTTCGCGTATCTGCGATGGCA
>CAIYFD010000373.1 GCA_903925425.1 uncultured Opitutia bacterium
CACCCGCAACCGCGCGTGCTGGATGTCGGCTGCGGCAGCGGGCTCATGGCCAAACTGCTGCAGCCCCATCAACCCCGGCGCTACCTCGGGATCGACCTCTCGGACGAGGGCCTCACCCTCGCGCGGGCGCTGGCCCTGCCCGGGGCCGAGTTTCGGGCGGAAAACTTCGAGACCTGGCGGCCGGCCGAGACTTTTGACATCATCATCCTGAGCGAGTGCGTCGGCTACGCCCGCGACCCGGGCGCCTTGGTCCAAGCCCTGCTCCCCGCCCTGGCTCCGGACGGACATCTGATCATTTCCTACTACCGCTCCGGTCACTGGGAGGCGCTGTGGCGGCGCATCGAGGCGGGCGCGACCGTGCAGACGACGACCACGCTCGCCAATCCCGAGGGCCAGACCTGGGACATCAAGGTTTTGCAGTCTCGACCGCCCCAACCCCAAGCCGCGAAACGCACCCCATGAGCACCGCCCCAAAAACCGGCCCACGCCGGGTCCTGATCGTGTCGCCGCATTTCCCGCCGGTGAACGCCCCGGACCACCATCGGGTGCGGACCAGTCTCCCGTATTATTCCGCCTTCGGCTGGACGCCGGAAGTTCTGGCCGTGGCTCCCCAATGCGTCGAGGGGCGACCGGATCGCGAACTGCTCACGACCATTCCGTCGGAGCTTCCCGTCCACCGCTGCCGGGCTTGGCCCGCCGCGCTGACGCGGCTCTTTGGGCTGGGTAATGTCGCCTATCGCTCCCGCGGGCAGATGCGCGCCATGGGCGACGAGCTGCTCCGGAGCGGCCAGTTCGACCTGGTCTTTTTTTCCACGACCCAGTTCATCGCCACGACGCTCGGGGAGGGCTGGCGGAAAAAATTCGGCGTGCCCTACGTGATCGACATCCAGGACCCGTGGCGGACCGACTACTACGAGCGGCCGGGGGCGCCCCCACCGCCCGGCGGCTGGAAATACCAGATCGCGCGCCGGCAGGCCGACCGGCTGGAAGAACCCTCGTGGCGCAACGCCGCCGGGTTCGTCAGCGTTTCCCCGGGGTATTTTGAGCAGCTGCGCGGACGCTACCCCTGGTTCGCGGCCAAACCTTCCGCCGTGATTCCCTTCGGCGCGGCTCCCTCCGATTTCCGAAAGGCCCGTGAGGCCTTCGACCTGAAGCCTGGCATTCCCCTGGAAGCAGGGACCATCTGCTGCGCAAGCGTGGGAGCGGTCGGCCCGATCATGCGCGACGCGCTGGAGCATCTCTTCAGTGCGGTACGCCGTCTGCGCGCCGAGAACCCGGAACGGGTCGCCCGCCTGCGTTTCCACTTCGTAGGCACCAGCTACGCCCCCGCGGGCCGGGCCGTGCCGTCGGTGCTGCCAGTTGCGGAAGCCTTCGGAGTCGCCGATCTCGTGCGCGAGGAGACCGGCCGGGTGGAGTATTTCACCGCCCTGCGCACGATGCTGGAAGCGGACGCGCTGATCGTGCCCAGTTCGCTCGATCCCCACTACAGCCCCTCGAAGCTCGCGGGCTGTTTTCTCGCTGAGAAACCCGTGCTCTCTCTGGCGCCGGCCGGCTCCGCCTTGGAACGCCTCGCCGGCGAGCTGGGCATCGGCCCGGTGGCGACCATCCCCGGCGCCGACCGCGTGGCGGACAATTTTCTCCGGGCCCTCGTCACCGGCCAGGCCGCGTCGCTGCTCGCCTCCCGCAGGACGGAGGCCTTCGAGCAGGTTCATTCCGCCCAGGCGCGGACCCGCGAACAATGCGACTTGTTCGACCGGAGCATCGCCGGCAGCGGCGCCATGCCAGCATGACCCGCGGCCAACCCGAAATCCCGGACAACGTCCGGTCCGATGGGGAGAACCGGCACCGCGCCCGCCGGTTGTTCAGCTTCAGCCTGGCGGCACTGGCCGCGGCGCTGGGCTACTGCGCCTACACCTCCAACGTCTCTGATCCCTTCCATCTCTACGAAGGACTCCTCATCTTCACCCTGGCGGCCTTGCCTTCACTTCTCTGGGCCAAGAGCGGGGCGCACCAGCTGCCGGTGTTCGAGGTGCAGATGATCACCGGGGTCAGCGCATTCGCGCTGCCCCTTTTAAGCTCGGGAGAAAAGCTGCAGGATTACTCCAAAGAGACGATCGGCACCGCGGCGCAGCTGGTGCTGCTCTACCAGGTGATCGCCATCGTGACCCATACGATGGTGAAAGGCCGGGCGGGCACGACGGCATTCTACACGCAGGAAGTTCTCTCCCGCGGCATCCGGAAATTCATCAGTGCCGGGTTGGTGCTCTCCACCGTCTACACCTTCATCAACGTGTTCTACGAGGGACTGATCTCCTACGAATTGAACAGTATCTTCCGCGCCGCATTCTTCGGGATCGGCCTCGTCAGCACCTTCGTCGAGATGCGCCGATGGGGGCTGGGCGAACTCAAGCCGGGCGAGGCCGGCATGATCTCCTTCTTCCTCCTCGCCCAGATCCTGATGCAGGTCAGCACCCTTTTCCTCGTCGGGGGCATCTCGATCGTGCTCCTGGCCATGATCGGCTACGTTTCCGGCAGCCGCCGGATTCCCTTCATCCCCATCGCTCTGGCGCTCGCCGTCTTCGGGATCCTGCACAACGGCAAGAGCGTGATGCGCGACCAGTATTGGGGCGAAGGCGGCGGCCACCGCCAGGTGGCGCTCGCCGATCTGGGGTCATTCTACACCGAGTGGTTCAACCGCGGGCTCAGCATCCAAACAGAAAACGGCCAGTCGAAGAACACCGCCATGTTGGTGGACCGGACCTCCCTGATCCACATCCTCTGCCTCATCCTGGACGAGACGCCAGGGAAGCGGCCTTATCTCGACGGGAAAACCTACCGGCAGATTCCGGAGCAGTTCATCCCCCGCTTTTTCTGGCCGGACAAACCGCCCGGTCACATCAGCACGAACACGCTTTCCATCTACTACGGGCTGCAGGACGAGGATGCGGCCTCCAAGACCACGATCGGATTCGGCTTCATCGCCGAGGCCTATGCCAACTACGGCTTTTTTGGCGTGGGTGCCATCGCCTTCCTCGTCGGCCTGTTCTATAAAAAAGTACAGGTGGCCACGGCCACGTGCGCCATGCTCTCCTACGCGGGCCTCTTTCTGATCGTCCTCATGGCTTGGTCGTTCCAGACGGAGTACACCATGAGCATCTGGCTGAGCTCCTTCTACCAGGCTTGTGTCGCCGTGATGGGCATCCCTTTCCTGCTCCGAAACATTTTGGGGTAACATCCACCCGCATGAACTCGTCCGCCGACCGCCCCCTTCCGTTGCCGCGCCTGCTCCGTCTGGCGCAACGCTGGAGCTTTTCCCACAAGCTGGGTCTTTGCGAACGGATGTTCGGCCCGTTCCTGAGCCGCCAGGGAATCGCCTGGGTCCGCACCTCCGCCGGGCCGGTCTGGAAGCTCGACTTGGGCAATGCCACCCACCGCTGGATCGTCTATGGCGATTACGAGGGTTCCTCGTTCTGGAACTGGCTCAGGACCCATCCGGCCGGATTCCGCACCATTGTCGATTCGGGTGCGAACATTGGCCAGACCGTGCTGTATTTCGCCTCCCTGTTGCCGGACGCCCGCATCGTCGCCTACGAGCCCGGCCGGTTCGCGCGTGAATGGCTGGCCGCCGGCGTCGCCGCCAATCGTTTCGGCCGGGTCGAGGTCGAGGCCTCCGCGCTGGGGGCCGAGACCGGCGCCGCCCGCCTGGCCGCGCAAGGCGCCCCGGATCGCCACGGTTCCTGGAACACCGTGAGCCAAACCGAGGGCGAACCCATCACGATCGCCACACTCGACTCCGAACTAGATCGCCTCGGCATCGCCACCCTCGACCTCTGGAAGGTCGACATGGAAGGCCACGAAGGGGCCGCGCTCAGCGGCGCCGCCCGCGCCCTCTCCACTCACCGCATCCGTGCGATCTACATCGAGTCCGCGAACGAATCCGACCAGGCCAACCTAGACCGGCTCCGCCGCTATGGCTATGGCATCCATGGAATCGCACCCAACGGCCGCCTCGCCCCCTGGAACCCCGCGCACAGCTACGAGAATGCCCTTTGTCTCGCGCCCGGTTCATGATCGCACCCCCCGAGCTTCCGCCCGATTTCCGCCTCGCGGTCGTCCTCTCGCATCCCACCCAATACTATAGTCCGTGGTTTCGCTGGCTCGCGGTCCGGGCCGGAATGAACCTGCGGGTTTTCTACCTGTGGGACTTTGGGGTGGCTCCCATCCGCGATCCGCGTTTCCAGACGACCGTGCAGTGGGATGTCGATCTGCTTTCCGGCTACGAATCGGAGTTTGTCCCCAACCGCTCGGCGCACCCCGGGGCGGAATCCTTTCGCGGTTTCGACAACCCGCAGCTCACGGGCCGGCTCGCCGCCTGGCGGCCCGACGCCGTCCTGCTCTTTGGTTACGCGTGGCTCAGCCACCTGAAGGTGATCGGCTGGGCCCGGTTCCGCGGCATCCCGATCGTTTTTCGCGGCGACTCGCATCTGCTGGGCCGGCCGGCGCCGGGACCGCTCCGGCGCCTGCTGCTGGGTCTGCTCTTCCGTCAGTTCCGCGCCGTCGCGACGGTCGGGGCGGCCAACCGCCGCTATTTCGAGACCTTCGGCGTCCCGGCGGCGCGCATCTTTTTTGTCCCGCACGCCGTCGATGCGGCGCTTTTTGATCCGTCGCAGCCGGCGGCGCGCGGCGCCGCCACCGAACTGCGCACCCGCCTTGCACTGGCTCCGGCGACCCGGGTGCTGCTGTTCGCCGGCAAGTTCACGCCGGCGAAGCAGCCCGTCGAGTTGCTCGCCGCCTTTCTGGAACTGAAACCCGCCAATACGGCGCTGGTCTTCGTCGGGGATGGCCCTGAAAAGGCGCGCCTGCACGATCTGGCCCGGACGGCGGCGCCGGGGTGCGTGCATTTCCTCCCCTTTGCCAACCAGTCCGAGATGCCGGCGCGGTATCTCCTCGCCGATATCTTTGTCCTCCCCTCGCGGGGGATCTATGAGACCTGGGGCCTCGCGGTGAACGAGGCGATGCACATGGGGGTGCCGTGTCTCGTCAGTGATCGGGTCGGCTGTCAGGAAGACCTGGTCGAGGATGGTCGGACGGGCTGGATCTTCCGGGCCGAGGATCCCGTCCACCTGCGGGAGAAGCTCTCGGCGGCGCTCGCCGCCGACCTAGCGGCGCTCCGACCCCGGGTCGCGGCGCGCATCGCGCTTTATACCTATGCCGCCGCCGCCGCTGGACTCAGCCGGGCCTTGGCAAGCCTCCGTCACCTTTGAACGTGCCATGAAGATCAACCTCGTGATGGGATTTTTCCTTCCGGTGCCTCCGGTCGCCGGCGGGGCCACGGAAAAATCCTGGTATCTCCTGGCGCGCGAGTTCGCCGCCCGCGGCCACGAGGTCACGATCTATTCGCGGCACTGGCGCGGCTGGCCGGACGATGAGCAGCGCGAAGGTGTCCACCATGTCCGCCTGCCCGGCAGCAACCACACCCGCAGCCTCCGGCGCAACCTGCTCCTCGATTTCCTCTGGAGCCTGCGCATCTCGCGCCGCCTGCAACCCGCGGACATCACCATAGCGCACTGCGTGACCCTGCCCCTCTGGCTCGGCCGGCTCCGGAAGGCCGGCAAGGTCGTGCTCATGTGCGGCCGCATGCCCAAGGGACAATATCGGCGCTACCGCCGCATCGACCGCATCCTGGCGGTGAGCGAGCCGGTGCGCGAAGCCATCCTCGCCGAGAACACCGCCCTCGCGCCCACGATCCGGATCACCGGCTACCCGATCCGCTGGGCCGAGCTCGCCGCCGCCCATCCGCCCCGCCCGGACGGAACCCCGCTCTCAATCGGCTTCGTCGGTCGGCTCCATCCCGAAAAGGGACTCGACCTCCTGGCTGCGGCGCTCGTCCAACTCGCCGCCATGCCCGGGCTGCCGGCGTGGCAGGTGCTGCTCTGCGGCCCGCAGGAAATCGCCGAGGGCGGAGCGGGGCCCGACTACGTCGCCAGCCTGCGGCAGAAACTTTCTCCCCTGCCCAAGGGCACTTGGTCCATCCAGCCTCCGATCTACGCCGAGCCGCGGCTGCAGACGCTCTACCGCGGGCTGGACCTCTTTTGCTACCCGAGCACCTCCGCCACCGGGGAAACCTTCGGCGTGGCCGTGGCCGAGGCGATGGCCGCCGGCGCCGTGCCCGTTGTCTCGGGCCTGGCCTGCTTCCGCGGCCTGGTGAACGCGGGCGAGAACGGGCTCGTGTTCGACCACACCGCCCCCGATGCCGCGGCGCGCCTCGCGGGGGCCCTCGCGAGCCTGCTCCTGAACCCGGAACGCCGCCGGCAACTGGCCGCCCGCGCCCGCCCCGACGTCGCCCGCTACGACTTCCCCGCCTACGCGGAGGAACTCCTGCGTGACTTTTCCGCCTTGAAGTAGGAACCTCCCCCACCGCGATGCCTGTTGAAAAACCTTATCTCGGTCAGGACTGCGTCACGCCCTATCCGCGCAGCGAGGTGCTGCGCCGCGAGCTCTGGCGGCTCGTGCAGGCGACGCTGTTCCGCTGGAGTCCGCGCCCCCTGCACGGTTTCCGCGCGGGCCTGCTGCGGTTTTTTGGCGCCACGGTTCCCGAGCCTTCGCAGGTGGTGGTCTTCCCCACCGCACGCATCACGTTCCCGTGGCGGCTGACGCTGGAGCCGCGTTCCATGGTCGGCCCCGGCGTCACGCTCTATAATCCCGGCCCGATCACGCTGCGGCGCGGCGCCAACCTCAGCCAGGGGTGCCATCTCTGCGCCGGCAGCCATGACTACCGGCGCTGGAGCATGCCGCTCACCGCGCGACCCATCGTCGTCGGTGAAAACGCCTGGCTCGCGGCGGAGGTTTTTGTCGGCCCGGGCGTCACCATCGGCGAACTGTGCGTCGTCGGCGCCCGCTCGGTGGTTGTCCGCGATCTTCCCGCGGCCACGGTCTGCGCGGGCAATCCCTGCGTCCCGGTGAAGGATCGGCCGACACCGGCCTAATAATCCGCTCATGGAGCTCGTCCAAATCGTGCCCAGCCTCGAGGTCCGCCACGGCGGGCCGAGTGTCTCGGTGCCGGCGCTGTCCGCGGGTCTCGCGGCCATTGGGCACGACGTGACATTGCTTTCGACCGGCCCGCAGGAAAGTTCCGAGCAGCGGGCCGACCGGTTCCGGGTGCGGATCTCACGGCGCGGCCGCCCCGAGGGTTTCTGCCCTTCCGCCGGCCTGCGCCGCGAACTGCACCGCCTGAACCCGCAGGCGATCCACAGCCACGGCCTGTGGCTGCGGCCGCTCCACTACGCGCACCACCGGGCGCGGGAACTGGCGGTGCCGCTCGTCATCTCGCCGCGCGGCATGATGACGCCTTGGGCGTGGAACCACCGGCGCTGGCGCAAAAGCCTCGCGAACCGGTTCGTGCACCCCGGCGCGCTCGCGGCGGCCGCCGGCTGGCACGCCACCAGCCAGGCCGAGGCGGAGGAAATCGCCGCGCTGGGTTTCCAGCAGCCCGTCTGCGTGGCGCCGAACGGCGTCAATCCGCCCTCCGCGGATTCGATCGCCCGCGCGGAGGCCCACTGGCGGCAGGCGTGCCCGGAGGCGTTCCGCCGGCCCACCGCCCTCTTCTACTCGCGGCTCCACGTGAAGAAGCGGGTGCTGGAACTCATCGACCTCTGGCTCGAACACGCACCCAAGGACTGGCTGCTGCTGGTCGTCGGCATCCCTGAGGGCTACTCCGTCCGCGAGCTCTCCGCGTACGTCGACCGGGAGGAAGGATTCGACCGGGTGGAGATCCACGACGGCAGTGATGTTCCCGCTCCCTACGTGGCGGCCTCGGTTTTCCTGCTCCCTTCCCATTCGGAGAACTTCGGACTCGTGATCGCCGAGGCGCTCGCGCACGGCCTCACCGCCGTCGTGACCGACACGACCCCCTGGCAGGGGCTCGCGCAGGCCGGGCATGGCTGGTGCGTGCCTTGGGAAAAATATCCCGAGGCCATGGGCGCAGCCCTTGCCGAGGGTCCTGACCGCCTCCGCGCGCGCGGCGCCTCGGCCCGCACCTGGGCCCTGCAGGAATTCTCGTGGGAGAAAACGGCCGAAATCCTCGCGCGGTTTTACGTGCAATTACGATGAGCCCCCCCGACGAAGATTCCGCCGCGACCGAAGACGCGCAGGATCGCCTGCAATTCCTCGTCCTCGGCCATCTCGCGGTCCTCGTGCTGATCGCCACCTGGGGTATGGGCGGGAACGTCCCGTGGTCGCGGACCGCCCTTCAGGTGTGGGGCTCCGTCGGAATCTTGCTGACCGGCTGGGTGCTCTGGAAACGCCCGTTCCTGGGCCGGGATCAGGTCCGCCCGCTCCGCTGGCTCTGGCCGCTCGCCGGGCTCAACGCGCTCGTCCTCGCCAGCCTCGCCAATCCCAGTTTCCGGGAAATGCACCTCGGCTCCGAGGTGATGCTCGTGCGGCTCGGTGGCCATCCCTGGCTGCCGGGCAGCGCCAAGCCGGTGGAAACGGCCGACGCCCTCTGGCTCTTCGACGCGATCTTCCTCTCCTGCTTCAACCTCGCGCTCGCCGCGCGGCACCGCCGGACCGTCCGCGGCTTCCTGATCTTTCTCGTCGCGAACGCGCTCGTCCTCTCCGTCTTCGGCTCCGTGCAAAAGTTTTCCGGGGCCCTGGGCCCCTACTTCGGCGCCGTGATCACCAAGCAGACCCATTTTTTCTCCTCCTTCATCTATCACAATCACTGGGGCGCGTTCGCCGTGCTCATGACGGCGGCCGGGATCGGCCTGGTCCTGCGCTACCTCAGGCGGACCGACGCCAGCGGGTTCTGGGCGAGCCCCGGGTTAGCGGGACTGGTCGCCGTGTTCTTCATCGCCGCCTCGATCCCGCTCAGCCTCTCGCGTTCGGGCACGCTGCTGGTCGGCTTGCTGCTCAGCGTCGCCAGCCTGCAGTTCCTCCTCCGGCTGATTCGCCATCGGCGCCGCCAGGGGCTCCCACTCGGCGGACCGCTGGTCGCCGCGATCATGCTGGCCGCCCTGACGCTGGGCGGAGCCTACAAGATCGCCGAGCCTTCCATCCTGATCCGGCTCGCCAAGACCGAGGAGCAGCTCGCGACCATGCGCGGGCAGGGGTCGATCGGCGACCGCCTCGTCCTCTACGCGGACACCTGGCACATGGCGCGGGACCGGCCCTGGTTCGGCTGGGGCATGGCGTCATATCCGACTGTTTTCTATTCCTACAATTCCCAGAAGCCCGGGGTCGACCGCCTGCCCAAGTTCTACTGGGACGCGCACTCGGACTGGCTCCAGTCGCTCGCCGAGCTGGGCTTCATCGGCACCGGCCTCATTGGTTTGCTCGGGGTGATCCCCCTGCTCTCGCTCCGGCGCCGGCACCCGCCGGGCCCGGTGCCGGCCTACCTGCTCGGCGGCTGCGGACTCATCCTGGTCTACGCCTGGGTCGAGTTCCCGTTCGGCAACCCGGCCGTGGTGATCCTGTGGTGGATCTGCTTTTTTGCCGCGGTGCGCTACAGCCGCCTGGAGTCCTCCCGGGAGAACTATTCCCCATGAGCGGCGCCGGGTTCTCCGTTCTCATCCTGACATTCAACGAGGAGAACAACCTGCCCCGCTGCCTCGCCTCCGTGCGCGCCTGCGACGACATCGTGGTGCTCGACTCGGGCTCGACCGACCGGACCGTGGATATCGCCCGCGCCGCCGGCGCCCGCGTCGAGGTCAGGCCCTTCGACAACTTCGCCGGGCAGCGGAATCACGCGCAGCGGCACATCGCGTTCCGGCACCCCTGGGTTTTCCACCTCGACGCCGACGAGCAGATGATGCCCGCGCTGTTCGACGAGTGCCGCACGGCGGCGGCGCGCACGGACCTCGACGGCTGCTGGGTCGCCCCGAAGATGATGTTCCGGGGCCGCTGGATTCCGCACTGCACCGACTATCCCGCCTGGCAGGCCCGTTTTGTCCGCGCCCCCGCGTTCGAATTCATCGAGGTGGGGCATGGCCAGCGCGAAGCGCCGCGGATGCGGATGGAGCGGCTGCCGTCCGCGTACGAGCACGACCTCAGTTCGGGCGGCGAGGACGAGTGGCTGGAGAAACACCGCCGCTACGCCCGCGCCGAGGCCAAGGCCTTTGTGTCGGGCGGGAACCAGGTGGCATGGTCAGCGCTCTTCTCCACCGACCGCCTCCAGCGCCGCCGCGCGCTGAAATACTTCAGCTACGCGCTGCCGCTGCGGCCCCTGCTCCGTTTCGTCTACCAATATTTCCTGCGCGGTGGATTTCTCGATGGCGGGCCGGGACTCCGCTACTGCCGGCTACTGGCGCAGTACGAGGGCTTCACCGCGGCCGAGATCCGGCGGATCAGAAAATTATCCGCCCTACCGGGCAGATAAAAAACCCCGCCCTCCGGCCCTCTCGCTTCCCTCTCACTTTTTACTCGTTTGCGCCTCATCTTCCTCAACCGCTTCTACTGGCCCGACGAGCCGGCGACCGCCCAGCTCCTCACGGACCTCGCGGAGGGTCTCGCGCGGCGCGGCCACGAAATCACGGTCATCACCAGTCATCCCGGCCGGCCCGAAGTGCCGCGCCGCGAAACCCGCCATGGTGTCCGCATCATCCGCACGCGCAGTCTCGGCCTCGGCCGGCACGGGCTCGTGGGGCGCGCCGCCGACTTTGTGCTCTATCTTGCGGGGGCAAAAATGACGCTGTTGCTCGAGGCCGGCCCCGGGAGCCTCGTCGTGGCCATGACCGATCCGCCGCTCCTTGGGCCGGTCACTTGGATTTACGCCGGACTGGCCGGCGCGAGCGTCCTGCATTGGACGCAGGACATCTACCCCGAGGTGGCTGAGGCCGTCGCGCCCGGCCCGCTCAGCCGTCTCGCCGGGCTCCTCCTGCGCCCGTGGCGCAATCTCGCCTGGCGGCACAGTCGCGGCGTGGCGGCCCTGGGGCAGGAGATGGCATTTTTCCTTCGCGTCCACGGCGTGCGCCACGAGCGCGTCACCATCATTCCCAACTGGGCGCCGGCCGGGACGGAAATCGCCACCCCGGCGGATGTCCGGGCCCGCCGCGCGGTTTGGGACGTCACGGACCGGCTGGTGATCGCGTACTCCGGCAATCTCGGCCGGGTCCACGACCTCGCTCCCATCCTAGAGATCGCCGCGGCCCTGCGCGAGGAACGGGAGTTCGTCTTTCTGTTCATCGGCGGCGGCGCCCAGCGCGCCGAGCTCGCCCAAGCGGTCGCGGCCCAAAAACTCCCGAACGTCCGTTTCCTGCCCGCCCAGCCCCGCGACAAGCTCGCCGCCTCGCTCGCCGCGGCCGACCTGCATCTCGTCACCCTCCGGCCGGGCTGCGAGGCCCTCGTTTTTCCGAGCAAGTTCTACGGCATCGCCGCGGCCGCCCGGCCCGTCGTTTTCATCGGCCCGGCGGACTGCGAGCTGGCCCGCCTGATCCGGGACCGGAGCATGGGGATCGCCCGGCCGCGGGAGGACATCGCCGGCCTCGCCGCGGAACTTCGCCGCCTGCGGGACGACCCTGCGGCCCTGGCCACCGCCGGGGCCGCGGCCGCGGCCTTCAGCCGCACCGCCGGCCGGATCGAGCACGGACTGGACGCCTGGGAATCGTGGCTCGCGCATGATGCCGAATCCGCCTTGAACACTCCGGCCCCCGGCTCCCGCCCGCCCTCCTGATGACCCGCCTGCGAAACTCGACCCTGCTGCTCCTCGGCTTGGACTTCCTCGCGGTCTTCGCCGTCTTCAACGGCGTTTTTGCGCTGCGCGAGCTGATCCTGAAGAATCAGCAGCACGCGGGCCAGCTGTTCGCCGACCTCGGCCGGGCCTTCACCGATCTGCCGGCGATCTTCACGCATCCCAGCGAGCCCCTGACCAGCGCCCTGTTCGTGCCGTTCGCCCTGATGGTCGTGTCGATCTACCTGATCGACGGCTACCGGTCCCGCACCGACATGATGAGCCTCGACTACACGAGCCAGCACATCCTCGCGCTGGTCGTGGCCGCAACCGCCACCCTGCTCCTGATCTTCGTGCTGCTCTCGGTGCAGTTCGGGCTGCAGTACTCGCGCAGCGCCGTGCTCCTGAGCTTTGCCGTCCTGACCCCGCTGACCCTGAGCTATCGCCGGATCATCTATCAGCGCTCGCACCAGGCGGACGCCGAACGGTCCGTGGTGTTTATCGGCGACCGCCCCAGCGCCTTCTCTTTCCGCGATGAGGCGCGGCGTCTGGGCCTGGCCCAGCCAGTCATCTATTCCTCGATCAGCGACGACTCCCCCAGTCCGTTCGGCCAAACCGGCCCGGGCATCCAGCCCTTCAGTGACGTGCTCGCCCAGATCCAGCGCGGGGAAGTCGCCGTGGAGGCGATCGTGCTGCGCGAATCGGGCCGCGAGCTGGTCCCCGGCGTGGCCGAGCAGCTGGTCAAACTCTACTTCAGCGGGGTGCCGACGTACACTCTGGAACTCTTTCACCAGATATACTGGCGCAAGATTCCGCTCTACCGCCTCAACCAGATCTGGCTCTTCCAGGAGGGATTCCCGATCGCGCGCATGCCGGTGTATGAGCGGCTGAAGCGGCTCTCGGACGTGATCCTCGCCTCGCTCGGATTGATTCTGGCGTCACCGGTACTCGCGGTGACCGCCGCCGTCGTGTGGCTGGAGGACCGCGGGCCGGTGCTCTTCCGCCAGAGCCGGGTCGGCCGGAACGGCACGCCCTTCCAGATCGTGAAATTCCGGACCATGGCCGTGAACTCCGACCAGGGTGATCGTTACACGCGGCCCGGCGACCCGCGCATCACCAAGGTGGGGAAATTCCTGCGCACGACCCGGATCGACGAGATCCCCCAGCTCTGGAATGTCATTCGCGGCGAGATGAGCATGATCGGGCCGCGCGCCGAATGGGACAAGTTGGTCACCGACTACGAGCGCGAGATCCCCTGCTATTTCTTCCGCCACCTCGTGAAACCAGGCGTCACCGGCTGGGCCCAGGTGAACTACCCCTACGGCGCCAACCTCGAGGACACCCGCCGCAAGCTCGAGTACGACCTCTTCTATATCCGGCACTATTCCTTCCGGCTCGATGCCGCCATCGTGCTGAAGACGATCCACATCATGCTTTTTGGAAAAGGACGGTGAGGGAGGGAAATGGGGAAAGCTGGAAAGGTGGATGCGGCAGCAGTCTGATTCCGCTTTCCTGCTTTCCCCATTCAAATGACCGTCCCCCGGCTTGAGCGTTAAAATGAAAACCTACGACTTTATCGCGATTGGCGGCGGCAGCGCCGGCTTCAACGCCGCCCGCGTCGCGGCGGGGCTCGGGCTTCGCACCGCCGTGATCGACGGCGCCCGAGAGCTCGGCGGGCTCTGCATCCTGCGCGGCTGCATGCCCTCGAAGGCGCTGCTCTACATGGCCGAGGTCCTTCACCTCGCGCAAAAGGGAAAAACCTTCGGCCTGAAGATCCCGTCCGCCCGCGCCGACATGAAGGCCATTCACGCGCGAAAAAGGAAGATCATCGGCGAGTTTGCCTCCTTCCGGCTGGAAGCACTCACGAACGGAAAATTCGACCTGATCCGCAGCCAGGCCCGTTTCATTGATGCCCACACCCTGGAACTGGCCGACGGCCGGAAGCTGCGCGGCAAGTTCTTCCTCATCGGCACCGGCTCGAAGGTCAGCACCCCGCCGGTGCCCGGCCTCCGCGAGGCCCAGTGCTGGACGAGCGACGACGTGCTCGACCTCGATTTCATCCCCAAGAGCGTGATCGTGCTCGGCGGAGGCATTGTCGCCTGTGAGCTCGCCCAGTTTCTCCATCGCATCGGCGCCCGCGTCACCCTCGTCCAGCGCAGCCCCAACATCCTCCGCGATCACTCGGAGGATGCGTCCACCGTGGTGCAGCAGGCCTTCCGCGACGAAGGCATCGAGCTGTTCACCGCCACCAAGCTGCAAAGCGTCACCCAGGGCCGCACGGGTTTCACGGTCACCTTCCTGAACGAGGGCAAAAAAATCGTCCGGCGCGCCGCCCACCTCTTCAACGCCCTCGGGCGCCACCCCAACACCGCCGGGCTCGGCCTCGAGACCGCGGGCGTCAAGGCCCGGCCCGACGGACAAATCATCGTCAACCGCTGGCAGCAGACCAGCGCGCCGCACATCTACGCCGCCGGCGACTGCGCCGGACCCGCCGAGATCGTCCACATCGCCATCCAGCAGGGCGAACTCGCCGCCCGGCACGCCGCCGGGGTGCGCGGCCTGAAGGCCGTCGACTACTCCCTGCTCCTGAATGTCGTGTTCACCGACCCGCCGCTCGCCACCATCGGCCGCCTCGAACGCGAGCTCACGGAAGCGGGCGCGCCGTTCCTCGTCGCGAGTTATCCGTTCAACGACCACGGCAAGTCCATCCTGATGGATGCCAACTACGGCTACGTGAAGGTCATCGCCGCGCCCAAGACCGGCCGGATCCTCGGCGCCGAGATCGTCGGCCCGGACGCCGGGGAACTGATCCACGCCTTCAGCGGCCCTCTCGTCCTGCGCGCCACGGTCTTCGACCTCCTGCGCGCGCCGTGGTACCACCCCACGCTCGCCGAGATCATCACCTACCCGCTCGAGGAAATTGCGGAGAAGATCGGCGTGAAATGAATTCTCCCGCCCAGCGCCTCATCGGCGGCTTTCTCCGGATCACCCGACTCGCGTGGTTTCCCGTGAAGGTCAGGAGCGGTCTCGCGCAAGGGGCCTGGTGGACGCTTTATCCCTTCTCCGCCTATTGGCGCGGCCACGTGGAAAGGGAGATGCAGGACGTGATCGCTGCACTCGGTGACTTCCGCGGTAAGGTGGTTTGGGACGCCGGAGCCCACTATGGCATCTACAGTATCGGCCTCGCCCTCCGCACCGGTCCCACGGGTCAGGTCGTGGCCTTCGAACCCAATCCGCAGAGTTTCGCCCGGCTGCGCCATCACGCCCGCCGAAACCGTCTCACGTGGCTCAAGGCCCTGCCCTATGCGGTTTCGGACGAGGTCGGCGTCGCCGAACTCATCACCTATGGCCTGACGGAAAGCACCACGACCCATCTCGCCTTTGAGAACGAAACCCGCACCGCTGCGTGGCACCCCATCGCCGTGCCCAGGGTGCGCCCCGACGACCTGGTGAAAACGGGCGAGATCCGGCCGCCGTGGTTCGTGAAGATCGACGTCGAGGGCCATGGCCACCATGCGCTCGCCGGCATGCAGCAGACCCTGCGCGAGCACCGGCCGCGGCTGATCATCGCCTTCCACAGCCCCGAGGAGGTCGCCGGCTGCGCCGCCATCCTCGACCCGCTCGGTTACCGCCGCACCCGGATCGAAACCACCAGCGGCAGCCCCGATCCCGTGATCGGCCATGATTTCCTGTACCTGCCTCCAGATTCGGCCTCAGGCCCTGCCTGAGGGGAACAGGTCCTTCAGCTCGATCCGCCCCTCGTAGATCGCCTTGCCAATGATGACGCCGTCCAAGTTCGGACGGCGTTTTTTCATGTCCGCGAGGAGCGCCACGTCCGTGAGTCGGCTGACGCCGCCGCTGGCGATCAACCGCGCCTTCACCGCGGCCGCCATCGCGTCCTGCGCCGCAAGATTCGGGCCCGTCAGCATGCCGTCGGTGCCGATATCGGTGTGGATCAGCGTTGCCACCCCGAGGGCGTCCATCCGCCGCGCGAGGTCGAGGGCGCTGGCGCCGGTCGTGTCGACCCAGCCCTTCACCGCGACCTGGCCGTTCTTGGCGTCGATGCCGACCGCGACCTTGTCGCCAAAAGCCTGGACCAGCTCACCCACGAAAGCCTCGCTCTCCGCGGCGCGCGTGCCGATCACGACGCGGCTCACGCCAAATCCGAGTGCGCGCTCAACCGAGGCCCGGGTGCGCAGACCGCCACCAAGTTGGACCCGTACGCCGAGCGCCACGATCGCCTTCACGGCCTCAAGGTTCCCCGGCTCGCCCGCGAAGGCGCCATCGAGATCCACGACGTGGATCCACTGCGCGCCGGCGGCCTTGAACTGCTCCGCCATATCCGCCGGGTTCGCGGCATAGACTGTCTCGCGGTCCGCCAGCCCCTGGATGAGCCGCACGGCCCGCCCGCCCTTGATGTCGATTGCCGGATAAATGGTCATGAAAAGGAATGAGGACTCACGCATTTCGTCCCGGAGGCAAAGCGATATTTTGATCCGCCGATCCCAATCCCTTTTTAACCACGGATGGCTCGGATGGCTCGACCTTCGGACCCTCCGATCCTCGGACCCTCACTTTCACTCTCCCCTTCACCGTCACTTTCACTTTCACTCCTCGCCACCCCAACCCCATCGACCGCATGAGCCTTACCCCGCTTCGGCAGATCGCCGTGTTCCTGATTGTCCTCGTCGCCGCCGCTGCCACCCGAGCCGCGGAGCCCGCCGCGCCTCTGCGCATCTTTCTCCGCGGCGGACCGAAGACCCATGGACCCGCCACCAACGGACTGCACGACGGCCCGACCTGGCTCAAGGAATGGCAGCCGCTGCTGGCTTCGCGCGGCGCGCAGGTCGCCGGTGCGCTGCGTTTCCCCACTGCGGAGGAGCTGGAGCAGACCGATGTGCTCGTCATGTTCGCCGCCGATGCCGGGACCATTCTCGGCGAGCAGCGCGCGAGCCTGGAAAAATTCCTGAAGCGCGGCGGCGGCATCGTCTGCTTTCACGATGCCGTGGTGACCGGCAGGGAGCCCCAGTGGTTCAAGACCATCGTGGGTGGTTCATGGGAGAACGGCGTCGCGAAATATTTCGAGGGCGAGAACACCTATTTCTACGTCAACCCGGCGCATCCCATCGTGAAAGGCGCGGCAAATTTTACGATCGAGGACGAGGTCTATTGGGACCTGCACCTGATGCCGAATGCCCAGATCCTGGCCTCCAGCATGCAACCGGTCCGCCCCGCCCGCGGCGCCGCCGCCCCCACCGAACCTGCAATCGGCAAGCTCATCCCGCAAATCTGGGTCTACGAAAACCAGCTCGAGCGCGGACAGCCCTACCGCGCCTTCGTCTCCCTGCTCGGCCACCACGTCACCACGTTCGCCTCGCCCCACGCCCGCGCCATCTTCCTCCGCGGCATCGCCTGGGCCGGCCGGCGCGACGTTGACCTGCTGACAACGCCCGAGGAAGTGGCAGCGCTGCAGTAAACGGACGAGGACACGTTTAGCGCAGGCCCCGGCAACGGATTGTCATCACTGGAATTTCGGGCGTCGGATAGTCCACGTTGGCGCGCGCCCTTCAGGGAAACTCCTGCCGGATCTGTCGCTTCACTTCTCCGTCGACGCCTAAAGCTTCTTCGGATCGAGCACCACGTGCTTGATGTGCTTGCGATCCCACGTGTAGGTCACGTGGATCAGGCCGTCGGACGTCTGGATGACTGCGGGATAAGCGTAGCCGTTGCCGATGGGTTCCGACTCGAGCGTCAGAACATGCTTCCACGTCACTCCGTCGGTCGAGAGCGCCACGTCGAGCGGGTAACGGAGGCCTTTGGTCGGCGTCGCGGGCAGCGGGGCGGAATTGTTGTAGACGAGCAATTGGCGGCCGTCCTTGAGCGTGACCGCGTCCGTGCCGGAATTCGGGTTGGGCAGCTCGGTCTTTTCGAGCGGGGTCCAGGTGCGGCCGTTGTCGCGCGACCATGTCGTGGCGAGCACGCCGTTGCTCGTGCGGCAAAGCGCCTGCAGGCGGCCGTCGGCATGGAAGAGCACGCTCGGCTGGATGGCCTTGAGGTCGGCGACTCCCGGAGCGAGCGGCCCAACGATCTCCCACGTGCGGCCGGCGTCGCGGGTTAGCTCGAAATGCACCCGCCAGCCGGGCCCTCCCTCCGTGCTGGAGGAGGCCAGCCAGGTGCCGTCCTTGAGCACGACGGGCTTGTTCTTGATCGGGCCGAGCACGCCGTCGGGCAAGCGCTGCGGTTTGCTCCAGGTCTTACCGCCGTCGGCCGACGTCATCATCATGCCCCACCACGTGCTGGGCGAAGGACCGACCTTGTAGAAAAGCACGAGGGGGCCCTGCGGTGACTGGAAGAGCACCGGGTTCCACGTCGGCAGGCGCGGACCTTCCGTCTGGATGCCGTTGGCGACTTCGACCCCGGGCAGCCACTTGCCGCCTTCCTGGCGCGAGACCCAGATACCCACGTCGGGATCGCGTTCCTTCGTGCCGCCGAACCACGCCGCCACCAATCGGCCCGGCGCAACCTCGGCGAGCGTCGAGGCATGGCACTCCGGATAGGGCGCCCCCTCGTTGATGAAGCCGGAGGACAGGATCGCAGGCGATGCAGGCGAGGCCGCAAAAGTAGCCGAGGTGACGAACGCGAGCAGGGTCAGAAGGGAGAATTTCATGACTGGGGAGGGGTTGGGGAAACTCTTAGCACATCACGCCGCGCAAATCCAAGCGCCGCGACGAGCAGAAGCGCGCCGGCGATGACATACACAATGGCGCCAAACGCGATCGCCTCGCTCATGTTGTCGATCTCCTTGGCATGGCGGCCGTACTTGGTCGCCACGCCGACCGCCAGCGGCCCGAGCGCACCGCCACCCCACCCCACCGCGTTCATGATGCCCGTCGCCGTGGCCCGCGCCCGCGGCTCGATCACGTCGAAGAGCGCCGCGAAAATATTCGAATCGTAGAGCCCCTTGCAGAGTCCGAAGCAGGCCATCGCCGCCAGCAGGGTCGTCGTGCTCGTGGTCAGACCCACGATGCCGACAAAGGCCGCCCCCACCAGCAACCCGGTCGCCTGCACGAGCATGCGGCCGCCGGGAAAACGTCGCGCCAGCCGGTCGGCCAGCAATCCGCCCAGCGGCACGCTGACGGCGCTCGCGAGGTGGATGAACACGCTGCCGGACAAACCGGCCGCGGTCAGCTTGAAGCCGAATTTCTCCACAAGAAAGGTCGGCGTCCAAGTCAGGAAGATCGTCGCCACGAAGTTCGCCCCGAGGAACCCCGCCATCAGCAGCAGCGCCGACGGCCGCCGGAAGATCTCCCGCGCCGCGGCGGCCACGCCGAGTGGAGGCAGCGCAGGGACCGCAGCCACCCCGACGGTCGGCTCCGTCGCACCGCGGGCCGGCTCCCGCAGGAACCGGTACAGCACGAGCGCGAGGACCATGCCTAGGCCGCCAAAGAGATAGAATCCCGAGCGCCAGCCGTGGACCTCGGCGAACCAAGCCCCGGCCCAGCTGCCGGCGATGGTGCCGGCGTAGACACTCGATTGGTGAAACGAGAATGCCCGCGAGCGCGTCCGGTTGTCATGGTAGTCGCCCACCAGCGACATCGTGGCGGGGAAATAGAACGTCTCGCCGAGCCCCTCAAGCGCCCGCACCGTGACGAAGTGCCAGAGGGCCGCGCACCGGCCCGTCAGCATGGTCACGCCGCTCCAGAAAACGCACCCGCCGAGGATGAGGTGCCGTCGCGCCACGCGGTCCGCGATGAACCCCGCCACCGGCGCCGCCGCCGCGTACACCCACGCAAACGCCGAGCCAATCAGCCCGAGCTGCACCGGG
Organism: uncultured Opitutia bacterium; assembly: GCA_903925425.1. Lineage (GTDB taxonomy): Bacteria > Verrucomicrobiota > Verrucomicrobiia > Opitutales > Opitutaceae > CAIYFD01. The sequence goes on from CAIYFD010000373.1 coordinate 19,488, forward strand.
TTGAAGCCGAACTCCTCCTTCAGCTTCGGGAACACCGATGAGATCATCTGCCGGTCGGCATAGTTGAAGAAACAGATGAACCAGAGCATGCCGACGACCGTCCACTTGTAGTGTCGGGAGAGAGGACTGGACGGGGTCGGAGACGGCATGAAACGGGGTAAAAGGGGAACGGAGTCGCCGGGGAGGCGACGGCAGGGTCGGAAAACGCTCAACGCGCAACGTTCAACTCTCAACGCTCAAGTAACC
>CAIYFD010000374.1 GCA_903925425.1 uncultured Opitutia bacterium
ACCCCAGCAGTTTTAACCACGGATTTCACGGATTTTAGGGTCCGGAAACCAAACCAATCAACGAGGCTTGGGCTCTGTGAGCTCTGTGCCTCTGTGGCAAAACATCCGATCATCGCGGCCGGCCGTTTCGACAAGCTCAAGGTCCCGGGCCTGTCGAGGGAGTCGTCGACCCAGCCCTGCCTTGATCCCGGCGGCGAGCGGAGTCACCGCCCGACCGTTGGTACCTCGCGGTGAGCGCGGCGGCGGTGCGGCGGATGTTTTCGCGGAGTTCCTTGGGGGCAATCGCGTCGGCGGCGGCCCCCCAGCCGAGGATCCAATGCTCGATCTCGGCCAGGGCCCCGAGGCGGAGCCGGAGCTCCAGTTTGCCGCCGGGCAACTCCACCATCTCCTGGGATTCGTGCCACTCGCGTTCCCGCACGCGTTCCGCCGCACCGGGATCGAAACGGATCACGACGCGGTGGTTGCCCTCGCCGCTCATGACCCCGAGCGCGTTGGCGAAGAACTTCTCGGGTGAGAAATCCGCCGGGCGCGTGAAGGTCTCCTTGGTCTTGATCACGTCCGCGATCCGGGTGACGGCGAAAGTCCGCAATGCTCCGCGCTCGATATCGAAGCCGACGAGGTACCAGAGGTTTTCCCGGTTCGCCATGTGATAGGGGTGGACGCGTCGCGTCGCGGATTTGGCGTCGCCCGGCTTCCGGTAGGCGAAGGTCACTTCTTCCTGCCGCAGCACGGCACCGCTGAGGGCGTTGAAGACGGCGAGGTCGGTGCGGCCCAGCCCCATGTTCTTAAAGGAGACCGCGCGCAGTTCGTCGGCGGGCGAGAACGAGATCTTGTCGCGCAGGCCGCCCGCCAGTTTGCCGAAGGCGATCTCGAGTTGCCGGTGGAAGGGCGTGCCGCGGTACTGCTCCAGGGCGCGCTGGGCCACGAGCAGGGCCATCAGCTCACCCTCGGTTACGTGCACGGTGGGAAAGGAATTCACCGGGTGGGTGTAGCGGTAGGCCTGGATGCCTTGGTCGTACTCGATCGGCAGGTCCAGCCGGTCGCGCATGAAGGCGATGTCGCGCACGACGGTCTTTCGCGAGACCTCGAGGGCCTTCACGAGGTGGGTGCAGTTCACGAGCGAGCCCCGGCGCAGCTCCTCGTGGATGCGGAGCATGCGTTCGAGGGGAGGGCGGGAGAGTTGGGCGCGGGGCGTCATGGGATGAAATCGTTCTCGTTCTCTTAATCTTACTCTTTCTCTCGATCGATCATCGCGGCTGAGGCACCGCCTCAGCCCTATCTGGCGAACACGATCCGGAGAAAGAGAAAGATTTCTTTGGGTGGGACAGTCAATGTCCCAGGGGGTCGGGTAGGATGTGCCCATGAACTCAACCATCTCCCGCCGCTCCCCGATGTCTTATCCCCTCGTTCTCGTCTGGTCGCACTGCGGCGCGGCGTACCGCGTCACGCCCTGGCCCGAGGTGCAGCTCGAGCGCTGCTACGGGACCGAGTGGATCGCGGTCGCCTCCTCGACCGACGTCCTCGCCTCGGCCGCCCGCATGCTCAACGAGCAGAACTGGCAGCCGTACCTCGAGTTTGTGCCCGCTCCGGTCCGGGAACACCTCGCGCGGTTCAAGTTCACCCGCATGGAGGCCCTCCTCGTCGCCGCCCGCTGCCCGGTGCTGGCCGCGGAACTGGCCGAGACCCCGGCGCTGACGGCGTTTGTCTCCTCGCATTCGGACCTGCGCGGCACTTCCGGTCCGGTCTGGACCGAGATCAATGCCGTGTACGAGCGCAGCGGCATCTTCGGACTCCTGGAGTGGCTGGGGCTGCCCTCCTCGCGCCAGACTCTGGCCGTGCTGCGCAACCTGTCCGACCCGGATGTGCCGAAGCGTTTTCTGGGACCCCTCCGGGCGATGCTCTGGGAGCCCCGGACCATCTTCACCCTCCAGCGGACACCGATGATCACCGACCGCCAACTGGCCCGCTACTGCCATGCGCCGGCGGCGGCGTGAGCGGCGGCCGTCCATTAGCCGTCAAAATAATCGCCGATCTTGCATCAAAAAGTGAAAGATTCACGGTCCCACTTACGTTCTTACCCTTGTTGGAATAACTCTCGAACCCTTTAATAAAACACCCATGTCCAAAGCCGCCCCCGCCCGCCCCGAATCCAAATCCACCGTTGTTCCCGCGACGCATGTGCGCGAAAAGAACATCGAGCTCGCCCTTTCCTCCATCACGAAGCAGTTCGGCGAAGGCTCGATCATGCGCCTGGGCAGCAATGCGCGGATGAAGGTCGAGACCCTCTCCACCGGCTCGCTTGCCGTGGACCTCGCCCTGGGCGTGGGCGGGCTGCCCAAGGGCCGCATCGTGGAGATCTACGGGCCGGAGTCTTCCGGCAAAACCACCTTCTGTCTCAGTGTCATCGCCGAGGCCCAGAAGCGCGGCGGACTGGCGGCCTTCATCGACGTGGAGCACGCGCTCGACCCGAAATATGCCCGGGTCGTGGGCGTGAGCCTCGATGACCTGCTCGTTTCCCAGCCCGACAGCGGTGAGGACGCGCTTAACATCATGGAGACGCTCATCCGCTCCAACTCGATCGACGTCATCGTGCTCGACTCCGTGGCCGCGTTGACGACCAAGGCCGAGCTCGACGGCCAGATGGGCGACATGACGATGGGCAGCCAGGCCCGCCTGATGTCGCAGGCCATGCGCCGCCTCACCGCGGTGGTCAGCAAGACCAACTGCGTCTGCATCTTCACCAACCAGATTCGCGAAAAGATCGGCGTCATGTTCGGCAACCCCGAGACCACCTCGGGTGGCCGCGCGCTGAAGTTCTTCGCCTCGGTCCGCATCGACATCCGCCGCAAGGACCAGATCAAGACGCCCGAGGGTAAGGTCATCGGCAACCGCACCAAGATCAAGGTCGTGAAGAACAAGGTCGCCCCGCCGTTCACCGAGGTGGAGTTCGACATCATGTACGACGAGGGCATCTCGAAGATGGGCTCGCTCCTCGATCTCGGGCTGGAGCACAAGATTCTCGAAAAGAAGGGCGCGTGGATCGCTTACGAGGGCAACCTCGTCGGCCAGGGCCGCGATGCCGCCAAGGCGATGCTCAAGGAGAAGCCGGAGCTCGCGGAAAAAATCAGCAAAGCGATCCTCGAGAAGGTGAACGTCACCGGCGGGGCCGTCATCACCGGGGCCGCGGCGGAGTGAGGGCGCCCGTTGGTTGGGGAGAAGGCCGGTAGGGCTGACTTGGTGAGTGCGCCGTGATCCGCCCGCGGCATCGCGGCGGAGGCACCACCCCAGCCCTACCCACGAACATGTCTCAAAGTTCGCCGGCCTGAAAAAAATCCAAACTTCCTCTTGCTCGCCGGAAAAGCGGTGCTTTATCTTGATCCTCCAGTACACGTTTTCCCTCCCGTTATGACGATCAAAGCATATCTCAAGCCCTCCTGTGGTTGGTCCAATGGCGTGCGCGCGATCATGCAGAAGCATAATCTTCCGTACGAGGACATCGACATCATCAACAACCGGATGAGCTACGCGGAGATGGTGGAGAAATCCGGCCAGCCGCTTTCCCCCTGCGTTGAGATCGACGGCGTGATGCTGGCCGACGTTTCCGGCGAGGAAGTTGAGAACTACCTCCTCAGCAACAATCTTGTCCGTGATGCGGCCGCCGTGACGGACGTGCCGACCAACGCCGGCTGCTCCGACGAGGAGCACGCCAAGATGGCCACCAAAACGATTCGTTTCTTTTGAACCAAGCTGAGCGCGCACCGCACATAATTTTCCTCCGGGCCGCTCTCGCATCAACGAGGCCGGCCCATTTTTTTGCAGTGGCCCCGATCCTGCTCCGCTGACCCACCTCTCTTCCCAACACTGAACATGCCTAGCCGATCCGCCCGCACCAGCCCGTCGCGCCCGTCGGGGTCCGCCCGTCCCGCCAAGCAGGGTCTCTATGATCCGTGGTTTGAGCACGACGCCTGTGGCGTTGGCTTCGTCGTGGATATCAAGGGCCGCAAGTCCAACCAGATCGTCAAGCAAGGCCTCCAGATCCTCACCAACCTGGATCACCGCGGTGCGAGCGGCGCCGAGGTCAACACCGGTGACGGCGCCGGCATCCTTCTCCAGCTGCCCCACAAGTTTCTCGCCGATTGCGCCAAGAAGGCCCGATTCACGCTGCCGGCCCCGGGCCAGTACGGCTGCGGTCTCGTGTTCATGCCCCGGAACGCCACCTCGCGCCGCAAGCTGGAGCAGGTGTTCGGGCAGATCATCCAATCCGAGGGCCAGACCCTGCTCGGCTGGCGCACGGTGCCGACCGACAACAGCACCCTCGGGGAAACGGCCAAGTCGGCCGAGCCCTTTATCCGGATGGTCTTCATCGGGCGGAATCCCGCGCTGGCCGATGAGATGGCGTTCGAGCGCAAGCTCTACGTCATCCGCAAGCGCGCCTACTCGGAGATCCGCACGGCGACCCTCGCGGGCGGCGAGACGTGGTACATCCCGAGCCTCTCCTTCAAGACGATCGTCTACAAGGGCATGCTCACGACCGCGCAGCTCGAGCAGTACTTCCTCGACCTGCAGAACCCCCTGATGGAGTCGGGCCTCGCGCTCGTCCACTCGCGCTTCAGCACGAACACGTTCCCGAGTTGGGACCGCGCCCATCCGTATCGCTACATCGCCCACAACGGCGAAATCAACACCCTCCGCGGCAACATCAACTGGATGCACGCCCGCCAGGCGCTGTTCGAGTCCGAGCTCTTCGGCGAGGACATGCAGAAGATCCTCCCGATCATCAACCCGAACGGTTCCGACTCGTCGATGTTCGACAACACGCTCGAGTTGCTCGTGCTCGCCGGCCGGCCGCTGACGCACGCGATGATGATGATGATCCCCGAGCCGTGGTCCAATCACGAGACGATGGACGACAGCCGGAAGGCCTTTTACCAATATCACTCCTGCCTGATGGAGCCATGGGACGGCCCCGCCGCGATCGCCTTCACCGATGGCAAGCAGATGGGCGCCGTGCTGGACCGCAACGGCCTGCGGCCCTCGCGCTATTACGTCACGAACGATGACCTGGTCATCATGGCCTCCGAGGCCGGCGTGCTCGACATCCCGGCCGATCAGATCCGCGAGAAGGGCCGCCTGCAGCCCGGCCACATGTTCCTCGTCGACACCGAGCAGGGCCGGATCATCGAGGACGCCGAGATCAAGCAGCAGCTCGCCGCCGACCGGCCCTACCGCCAGTGGCTCAGCGAGCACCTGGTGAAGTTGGAGGACCTGCCGGCCGCGCCGGCCGTGCCCGCTCCCGACCACGCGACCCTGCTGCACCGGCAGATCGCGTTCGGCTACACCTTTGAGGACCTGCGCGTGATCCTCGCCCCCATGGCGCGCGACGGCGTCGAGGCCATCGGCTCGATGGGCAACGACACGCCCCTCGCCGTGCTCTCGAAGAAGTCCCGCCTGCTCTACGATTATTTCAAGCAGCTTTTCGCGCAGGTCACGAACCCGCCGATCGACAGCATCCGCGAGGAGATCATCACCTCCGCCGAAACCCGTCTCGGCTCGGAGGGAAACCTGCTCGACCCCGGCCCGCTCGCGTGCCGTCGCGTCGAGCTGAAGTGGCCGGTGCTCACCAACGAGGAGTTCGCCAAGATCCGCCGGCTCGACCAGCCCGGCTTCAAGGTCGGGGTGCTCCCAACCCTCTTCCGCGCCACCCGCGGCGAGAAGGGCCTCGCCAAGGCGATGGAGGAGATGTGCCTGATCTCGCGCCGGATGATCGAGGACGAGGAAGTCACCGTCCTCATCCTCTCCGACCGCGGCGTCACCAAGGACTTCGCCCCGATCCCCGCGCTGCTCGCCGTCGCCGGCCTGCACCACTATCTCATTCGTGAGGGTCTCCGCACGCGCATCTCCATCGTCCTCGAGACGGGTGAGGCGCGCGAGGTGCACCATTTCGCCCTCCTCATCGGCTACGGCTGCAGCGCGATCAACCCGTATCTCGCCTTTGAGACGATCGACGGCATGATCCAGGACGGCCTGATCGTGAACGTCGACCACAAGACCGCCTGCAAGAACATGGTCAAGGCCGCCTCCAAGGGCGTGGTCAAAGTCATGTCCAAGATGGGGATCTCCGCGATCCAGAGTTACCGCGGGGCGCAGGTCTTCGAGGCGGTTGGACTGCGTCAGGACCTGGTCGACCACTACTTCACGTGGACGCCTTCCCGGGTCGGCGGCATCGGCCTCGATGTCATTGCGCAGGAAGTGCTCGCCCGCCACCGGGCCGCGTTCCCCGACCGCGAGGTCGACGGCGTCGCGCTCGCCACCGGCGGCCAGTACCAGTGGCGCAAGGAGGGCGAGTATCACCTCTTCAATCCGGAATCCATTCACTTCCTGCAAAAGGCAGTGCGCACCGGCAGCTTCAGCACGTTCCAGAGCTACTCGCAGCTCATCAACGAGACCTCGAAGAACATCGCCACCCTCCGCGGCCTGCTCGATTTCAAGGCCGGCGATACCGTCCCGATCGAGGAGGTGGAGTCCGTGGAAAAGATCATGAAGCGCTTCAAGACCGGCGCCATGTCCTACGGCTCGATCTCCCGGGAAGCCCACGAGACGCTGGCCATCGCGATGAACCGCATCGGCGGCAAGTCGAACACGGGCGAGGGCGGCGAGGATGCCGACCGCTATGTCGTGATGCCGAATGGCGACTCGAAGAGCTCCGCGATCAAGCAGGTCGCCGCCGGCCGCTTCGGGGTCACCAGCGAGTACCTCGTCAACGCCAAGGAACTCCAGATCAAGATGGCCCAGGGCGCCAAGCCCGGTGAGGGCGGCCAGCTGCCCGGCTCCAAGGTTTATCCCTGGATCGCCAAGACCCGCGGTACGACCCCGGGGGTCGGTCTCATCTCCCCGCCGCCGCACCACGACATCTACTCGATCGAGGATCTCGCGGAGCTCATCCACGACCTCAAGAACAGCAACCGCCACGCCCGCATCAGCGTGAAGCTGGTGGCCGAGGTTGGCGTCGGCACGATCGCCGCGGGTGTCGCCAAGGCGCACGCCGACGTGGTCCTCATCTCCGGCCACGATGGCGGCACCGGCTCCTCGCCGCAGACCTCCATCTACCACGCCGGGCTTCCGTGGGAACTCGGCCTGGCCGAAACCCACCAGACGCTCGTGCTGAACAACCTTCGCTCGCGCATCGCGGTGGAGACGGACGGCCAGCTCAAGACCGGCCGCGATGTCGTCATCGCCGCCCTGCTTGGCGCCGAAGAGTTTGGTTTCGCGACGGCCCCGCTCGTCGCCACCGGCTGCATCATGATGCGCGTCTGCCATCTCAACACCTGCCCTGCAGGGGTCGCGACGCAGGATCCGCTGCTCCGCGCCAAGTTCACCGGCAAGCCCGAGCATGTCGTGAATTTCATGACGTTCATCGCGCAGGAAGTCCGCGAACTCATGGCTCAGCTGGGTTTCCGCACCATCGAGGAGATGATCGGTCACACCGAGCGCCTCGAGCCGAAGAAGGCGGTCGATCACTGGAAGGCCCGCGGTCTCGATTTCAGCAACATCCTCTACCAGCCCGAGGTCGGGCCGGAAGTCGGCCGTTTCTGCCAGACCACCCAGGACCACGGTCTCGACAAGTCGCTCGACCTCACCGCGATTCTCGAGCTTTGCCGTCCCGCGATCGAGCGGGGCGAGAAGGTCATCGCCGAGCTGCCCATCCGCAACGTCAACCGCGTGGTCGGCACCATCACCGGCAGCGAGGTCACGAAGAAGTACGGCGCCGCCGGGCTGCCCGAGGACACCATCCGCATCCACTTCAAGGGTTCCGCCGGCCAGAGCTTCGGTGCCTTCATGCCGAAGGGCATGACCTTCTCCATCGAAGGCGACGCCAACGACTACGTCGGCAAGGGCCTCTCCGGCGGCCGGATCATCATCTACCCGCCGGCCAACGCCTCCTACAAGGCCGAGGACAACATCATCGTCGGCAACGTCGCCTTCTACGGCGCCACGGCCGGCGAAGTTTACCTCAACGGCCGCGCTGGCGAGCGCTTCGGGGTCCGTAACTCCGGCGTCAACGCCGTCGTCGAGGGTGTGGGTGACCACGCCCTTGAATACATGACCGGCGGGCGGGTCGTCGTCCTTGGGCCCACCGGGCGCAATTTCGCGGCCGGCATGTCAGGCGGTGTCGCCTACGTGCTCGATGAGGCCGGCGTCTTCAAGAAGGACGTCAACCCCGCCATGGTCGGCCTCGAGAAAATCGAGACTCCCAAGGAAATCGCCGAGGTTCGCACCCTGATCGAGAACCACCTCAAGTACACCAAGAGCGCCCGGGCCAAGTACGTCCTGGCCAATTGGACCGCCCTGCTTCCGAAGTTCGTGAAGGTGATGCCGAAGGACTACAAGCGGATGCAGGAATGCATCGAGCGCGTGCAGCTCCAGGGGCTGACTGGCGAGGAGGCCGTCATGGCCGCCTTCGAGGAAAACTCCCGCGACCTCTCGCGCGTCGGCGGCAACTAGGCGGCGGGCGTGTCTGCCCGCCGCATTTCAAATCTCAAATTTCAAATCTCAAATCCCCCCACCCATGGGCAAACCCACCGGCTTCATCGAGTACCTGCGCGAGCTTCCCGTCGACCGCCCGCCCGCCGAGCGCGTCGGCGACTGGAAAGAGTTCCATCACCACATGGACGAGAAGAAGCTCCGTACTCAGGGCGCGCGCTGCATGGATTGCGGCGTGCCGTTCTGCCACACGGGCAAGCTCATCGGCGGCATGGCCTCGGGTTGCCCGATCAACAACCTGATTCCCGAGTGGAACGACCTCGTTTACCGCGGACTCTGGCATGAGGCGCTCGACCGGCTCCACAAGACCAACAACTTTCCGGAGTTCACCGGCCGCGTGTGCCCTGCGCCGTGCGAGGGATCCTGCGTGCTCGGGATCAATAACCCGCCGGTCACCATCAAGAACATTGAGGCGGCGATCACCGACCGCGGTTGGGATGAAGGCTGGGTCGTGCCCGATGCCCCCCAGATCCGCACGGGCAAGAAAGTTGCGGTCATCGGTTCGGGTCCTGCCGGCCTTTCGGCCGCCGCCCAGCTTAACCGCGCCGGCCACATGGTCACGGTCTTCGAGCGCGCGGATCGTCCGGGCGGTCTGCTCATGTACGGCATTCCGAACATGAAACTCGACAAGCAGGAGGTCGTGCTCCGGCGCATCAAGCTCATGGAGCAGGAAGGCATCAAATTCATCTGCAACGCCAACGTCGGCGACAACGTCGAGCCCCAGATCTTCCTCAAAGAATACGACGCCACGGTCATTTGCACGGGGGCCACCCAGCCGCGCGACCTTCCCACCGAGGGCCGCAACCTAAAAGGGGTCCATTTTGCGATGGAGTTCCTGACGGCCAACACCAAGGCGGTCCTGGGCAACAACGGCGCCAGCCCGATCCACGCGGCCGGCAAGGATGTTGTCGTCCTGGGTGGCGGCGACACCGGCACCGATTGCGTCGGCACCTCGATGCGTCATGGCTGCAAGAGCGTCGTCCAGATCGAGATCCTGCCCAAGCCGCCCTTGGAGCGCACGGCGGACAACCCATGGCCGGAGTGGCCCAAGACCTACAAGATGGATTATGGTCAGGAGGAGGCGGCCGCGAAGTTTGGCGCCGATCCCCGCGTTTATCTCACGACCGTGAAGAAATTCATCGGGGACCCCGAGGGACGCCTCAAGGAGATCATAACCGTCGAGATCAAGTGGGAGAAGAACGACAAAGGTCAGTTCATCCCCAAGGAGCAGCCCGGCAC
>CAIYFD010000375.1 GCA_903925425.1 uncultured Opitutia bacterium
GAGATGCTTCGGGCCGGAGGCGTCGGCCGTGATGAACGGCAGGTTGATGTCGACCGACTGCGTAGACGAGAGGGCGATCTTGGCCTTCTCGGCCTCTTCCTTGAGGCGCTGGAGGGCCATCGGGTCCTTCCGCAGGTCGATGCCGTTGTCCTTCTTGAAAGTCTCCACGAGCCAGCCGATCAGGGCCTCATCCCAATTGTCGCCACCGAGATGCGTGTCGCCGTTGGTGGCCTTAACCTCGAACACGCCATCGCCGATCTCGAGGACCGAGACGTCGAAGGTGCCGCCGCCGAGGTCGAACACCGCGATCTTCTCGTCCTTCTTCTTGTCGAGGCCGTAGGCGAGCGAGGCCGCCGTGGGCTCGTTGATGATCCGGAGGACCTCGAGGCCGGCGATCTTGCCGGCGTCCTTGGTGGCCTGGCGCTGGGAATCGTTGAAATAGGCGGGGACCGTGATCACGGCTTGGGTGATCTTGTCGCCGAGATAGGTCTCGGCGTCGGCCTTGAGTTTACCGAGGACGAACGCCGCGATCTGCTGCGGGGCGAACTGCTCGGTCTTGTCGCCGACCTGGACCTCGATGCAGGCGTCGCCGTTCTTCCCCTCGGCGATCTTGAAGGGCATGTTCTTCGCCTCTTCCCGGACCTCGGTGAACTTGCGCCCGATGAGGCGCTTCGCCGAGAAGACGGTGTTGCGCGGGTTGGTGACGGCCTGTCGTTTGGCGGCCTGCCCGACCAAGCGCTCACCGTTCTTGGTGAAAGCGACGACCGACGGCGTCGTGCGGGCGCCCTCTGCGTTGGGGATGACCACCGGCTCTCCGCCCTCCATGATGGCCATGCAGGAGTTAGTGGTGCCAAGATCGATGCCAAGAATGCGACTCATGACACTACCTTAGCAATGGCCATGCCCCGGGAATCGAAGTTTCGTTAATATCTGTTGGCCATGGCTTAGAAATATCTCGGGCCCAGCCGACCTCAAAATCCAAGCGCGAGAAGACGTCAGCTTGTCACACCCCTCGCCCACCGGCCGAAGTCGTTGGTATTTCTTGGCACAGTTGAATTGCACCCCGACCGAGCTACGTTCCTGTCATGGAGATGGAGATCACCCTTCCGCTCGAGGTGCCGGTCATGACACTGCCCAACGTGGCGCTCTTTCCGCAGGCGCTGATGCCGCTGCACATCTTCGAGCCCCGCTACCGCCGGATGCTGCGCGATGTACTGGCGAGCAACCGCCTTTTCGCCGTGGCCGGGATCGATCCACGGGTGGACGATCCGGACGACGCCTTGGAGCCGATCCAGCGGATTGCCAGCGTGGGGATTATTCGCGCCTGCCAGAAACGCGGGAACGGCACTTCCGACCTGCTCCTGCAGGGGCTGGTCCGGGTCGAGGTCCTCGGGGTCGTGGCAGAAAAACCTTACCGCTCGATCCAGATCCGCCCCCTGGCCAGCGCCCCAGGAGCCGAAGCAGCCGAGAATGAGCGCCTCCGCAAGGAACTGGCGCGCCTGCTCCAGCTGAAACACAAACTCGGCGCCCCCGCGCCCATGGATGTGGCCACCTTCGTGCAAACGATCGAGGATCCCGAGGTCTTCGCCGACTTGGCGGCCTTCACCTTCTGCGAAAACCCGGCCGTAAAACAGAAGCTGCTCGAGACCCTCGACGTGAACCGCCGCCTCCAGCTCTTCTCCCGCCAGCTCAAGGGCGAGATCGCCTCGCTGCGCCTCCGCCGGAAGCTGCAGGGCGAGTTGTCCGACGAGGAAATCTCGAATAACTGAGCCCGACCGCTGGATCGGTCCATCGCTCCCGCGCCATTGATTGGCATTTACGCGTCCTGTTCAGTCTGCGGTCGCTAAACGGTCGGGTTAACGACTTAATTCCAGAAGCAAAGACAGGCGGATTTCCCGCCCGCCATTGCATGTAATCTATATGAAATCACATAATCGTTCCTCACAGGGCTTCACTCTGGTCGAAATCATGATCGTCGTAGTCATCATCGGCCTTCTGGCCGCGATGGCTATTCCGGCCTTCCAAAAGGTCCGTACCGCGTCCCAAGACAAGACCGTCACCAACAACATGCGCCAGCTGGGAGCCGCCGCCGACCAGTACTTCCTGGAAAACGGCACTTCGACCGTGAACCTGACCTCCTTGGTCGGCTCGCAAGCGTATGTGAAGGCCCTCAACACCGTGGCCAACGAGGCCTACCCACTCAGCTACACCCAGGGCAACGCCATCATCGTGAGCGGCATCGGCGGCCTTCGCACGCTGACCTACCTGCAGTAAAACGGTCGCGTTTAATTCTCAGGCCGGACCGTGCGAACGGTCCGGCCTTTTTTGCGCCCACCGCGCGCGGCCATCCCGCATCAGCCCCCCCCGATCCAAGGTCGGCAACAGGTCCGGCGATTTCCCGCTCGGACTCCCCCTGGCGGCAGGTTGCGCCCGAGGCCCGGGATGAGGACGAGTCCGGCCTGCAGGATGGCGACCGCGGCGGCCCGACCGCCACTGACATCGCCCATCCGATCATCGAGACCGGGGATGACGAGCGTGGGCGCATGCAAATGACACAGTCTCCTGGCAGTTTCAGCGGAGGGCGCGGCTGGTCTGGAGAATGTCCGGAGATGCTCCCTGTCCTCAACGCCCTCCCGTAAAAACAGGTTCGGATGTCCGGGGTGGGTCACCGAGCGCAGCAACCGGCTCCAAATCCGTGTCATCCGTGTCATCCGTGATCAAAACTCCGCTGGCTCGTGCCCACAAAAACCCCGCCGGCTTGGGACCGGCGGGGTTCTGAAATGGAGCCGAGCATCGGATTTGAACCGACGACCCACGCTTTACGAAAGCGTTGCTCTACCAACTGAGCTAGCTCGGCAACAAAGGAGAGTCGGAACAAAACCGGCACCCCCGGGGGAGCAAGCCTCAAATCCGGGCCCGGGAGGGCCGGCCGAGGTCTCCTGAATGGGTTTCACGCCGTGATTCGATCGGTGGGTTAAGCCGCTAGCCTGACCGCGATCCTTTTGGATGCCTACCGGAAACTCACCGCGCTGAAATACAACCTGGTCGAACTGGGCGCTGATCCGCCTGCTTCGGCCCGTAAGTACGGGCCTACGTAGGCCACGGTCGCGGGGAACTCAGCGAGTCGCCCTACCTGGGCTCCATCCGCGAAATCAGAGGCTAAAAACGGATCGGCAATGATCGATCTGCGCCCTGTCATCCGCCCGCTGCCGTCCTCTATTTCTTCGCCGGGGGATTTAAGGCGGCCGCGATCGCGTCGCGCTCGATCGAGCTCAAACCGGGGAGGCCGGGCAGCCGGTTCACCGCGCCGACGGGGTCAACCTTCAGCCAAGCCTTCACGATCGGAGTCAATTTCGCGAGGCGTTCCTCGGTGGGAGGACTGTTGGCCAAGGTCCAATCCACCGCGCGGGCTGGGTCGACCAAGGCGATCTTTGTCGCGGCCTGGTCGACGGCCCTCTGACGGTTGTCGGGATTCGAAAACTGGATCAGCAGTCGCGCGGCCAGCTCGCTGTCCTTGCCCGCCGCGACCGGCAGGAAGTTGAGCAAGGTGTTATCGTTCGCCGCACTCGGCTTTTGTCCGGCCAGCCACGCTTCGGCGGTCGAGTTATTGCCACTGTCGGCCCACTGCTTAAAAACCGCCGCGATCGCCTGGTTGCGCCCGGCGTTGGCCGGGAGCGTCGAGGCCAGCTGCAAGCCCAGCCCGGGCTCTTCCTCGGAAATCGTCCGGGCAAAACGCGCCGCCGCGTTGTTGCGCACCGCGCCGGGGGGCAGGCTCAGAAGCCAGCCCACGCCGTTGCCGGCATCGTACCGCGCGAGGTAGTCCGCCATTTTGACCGCAAGCAGGGCCCGGTAGGCCGGGTCCGTGGCATGCTCGAGCGCGGCGGCCAACAGGTCGGGGCGATCGGCCGCCAGAAGGGAATCGGCTAGGGCGTTGTAGCGCGCGCTGTTGGGCGGATTGGAGCTCGTGCTGGTGAGCGGCGGCGGATTGGCCTCCATCCAATCCAGCACGGCGCTAGGATCAGTCTGAACCCAACCTTTCATGATGTCGCCCTCGCGCGTTTGGCGCTCGGGCAGCGGCAGGCCGGCCACGGACGCCATCGCCTTCTCGGGATCGACCTCCCCCCAGCGCTGGTAGAGCTGGGCCGTCAGCTCATCGCGGTGCTTCGAGGGCGTCATTTGCGCCAGTTCCTTGAACAAATTCACAATGGAGGACGGTGCCGCAGTCCCGATCCGCGCCGCCATCGCATCGGCCGCCGAGGCCCCGCCGGAGCGGACAAATGCGGCGCCGGCGAAATTGATCCCGGCCGCGCCATCCGGCCCGCTGCCATTGCTCTGGCCTGCCGCCGCGGCGCCCTGGGCTCCACCGGCGCCATTCGCGGGAGCGGCAGATCCCGACTTGAATCCCGCGTCTGCCCGAAAAGCATCACCCGAGCCGGAGTTCGGTCGATGCGTCGCCGCGGCGAACGCGCCGGATATCCCGCCGGGTTGCTTCACGAGCATCGCGACGACAAAGGCATTTACCAACAGCGACAGCACCAACAGGAACGTGCGGGGTTTCATGGCTCCAGAGTTACGGCAACAACTACGCTGTAGCGCTCCAAAGTCGAGCGCCGCCGCCGGCAGTACGCCGGCAGGTTTTGGGTTCTGAGTTTTGGGTTTCGGTTCGCAGCCAGCCCCCGGCTATTGACCGCGCCTAGACGGCGCCGGTGTCCGCTCCAAAATTGAAAGGAGCCGAGGTCCGTAACCCAAAACCCAGAACACAAAACTCAAAACAATCCAGGGTCGCCTTTTGCGCGGCGGGCCGGTGGGTTTCGGCTGTGCCGCTTGCCACCTCGCTTTTTGACTACGAGCTCCCGCCCCGCCTGATCGCGCAAACGCCGGCGGCGCGGCGGGACGAGTCGCGGCTGCTCGTCGTGGATCGCGCCACACGCACCCTGAGTCACCGCCAGTTCCGCGATCTGCCGGAATACCTGCATGCCGGCGATGTGCTCTTCCGCAACAATGCCGCGGTGCTGCCCGCCCGGCTGCAGGCCCGGCGACCCACGGGCGGTGCCGTCGAATGTTTCCTGCTCCGGCCGGAGTCGGATCCCACGACGTGGACCTGCCTCGTGAAACCCGGCAAGAAGCTGCCGATGGGTGAGATCATCCTGGGGCCGGACCACGCCTTCACCGGCGAGATCGTGGCCCGGCACACCGATGGCTCGGCCAGCGTGAAGTTCACCACGCCCGGCAACGAGGGCATCACCAGCATCGCCAACCGCCTGGGCTTGGTGCCGCTCCCGCCTTACATCGAGCGGGCCGATGCCTCGACTCGCGCCACCGATCTCGAGCGTTACCAAACTGTCTACGCGGAGAAAGCACGCCAGGTGGCGGTGGCTGCTCCGACCGCCGGACTGCACTTCACGCCGGAGTTGCTGGCGACGTTGGCGGCCACCGGTGTCGGCACGGCGGACGTGACGCTGCATGTGGGCCTCGGGACGTTCCGCCCGATCACGGCCGAGACGGTGGAGGGCCATGCGATTCATCGGGAGATATATGAGATCCCGGCGGAGACGCGAAGCATCCTCGAAAGAATGCGGAGAACGGAGGGCGGAGGGCGGAAGACGGACGCGATCATCGCGGCTGACTCACCGAGTCAGCCCTACCCGTTTCAGAGGACAGAGGTCAGAGGTCAGAGGTCAGATCCGAGCATCCGCGGCAATCTGCGTAATCCGCGGTTAATAACGGGTCGGGAAAAGCGAGGCCGGCGGATTGCGGTCGGGACCACGACCGTGCGGACGATCGAGCATTATCTCGCGCAGGCGCGCGGGGCGGCGACGGAGGGGCTCGTGGCCGAGGCGGATATTTTCATTTATCCGCCGTACGAATTCCGGGGGATCGATGCGCTCGTGACAAATTTCCACCAGCCGCGCTCCACCCTGCTCTGCCTGGTCTCGGCCTTCCTCGCACCGGGCTCGACGGACGGCATCGCGTGGCTGAAGGAAATCTACGCCGAGGCCATCACCCGGGAATACCGTTTCTTCAGCTACGGCGATGCGATGCTGATTCTGTGATCCCGGGTAACGATCCGGTGGTTTGCCCCAGAGGCACTGAGCTCACCGAGCCCGAGCCTCGTTGTTTTTGAACCGCGGATTTAACGGATAAAACCGGATGGGGTGTTCGGAACCCAAACCAATCCACGAGGCTTGGGCTCTGTGAGCTCTGTGCCTCTGTGGCAAAAAATGGTTTGAATCACGGCACGCGGACGGGGGAAAGGTTCCAGATGTCGTCGGCGTATTCCTTGATCGTACGGTCACTCGAGAACTTGCCCATGCGGGCGGTGTTGAGGATCGCCATCCGGGCCCACTTGGACTGGTCGCGGTACGCGGCATCGACCCGCGCCTGGGCGTCGCTGTAGGAGCGGAAGTCGGCGAGGACCTTGAACGGATCGCCGCCGTCGAGCAGGCTGTGGTGGAGCAACTCGAAGCCATTGCCCTCGGAAGGCGTGAAGTAGCTCGAGCCAAGCCAGTCGATGATGGCCTTCAGTTCCTCGTCGGCGTGGTAGTAATCGTAGGGATTATAACCCTTTGCCTGCAGCGCCTCGACCTCGTCGACCGTGAGGCCAAAGATGAAGATGTTCTCGTCGCCGACCTCCTCCTTGATCTCGACGTTGGCGCCGTCGAGCGTGCCAATGGTGAGCGCGCCGTTGAGCGAGAGCTTCATGTTGCCGGTGCCGGAGGCCTCCTTGCCGGCGGTGGAGATCTGCTCGGACAGGTCGGCGGCGGGGATGATGCGCTCGGCGAGTGAAACTCGGTAATTGGGCAGGAAGGCGACCTTGATTTTCCCGCCGATCCGGGTGTCGGCGTTGATGTGCGCGCCAATGACGTTGATCGCGCGGATGATGTTCTTCGCGAGGTCGTAGCCGGGGGCGGCCTTGGCGGCGAAGACGAAGACGCGGGGCACGATGTCGAGGCCGGGGTTCTGCAGAAGCCGGCGATAGAGCGCGAGGATGTGGAGCAGGTTGAGGTGCTGCCGCTTGTACTCATGGAGGCGCTTGATCTGCACGTCGAAGAGCGCATCGGGCGAAACCACTACCCCGCACTCGGCGGCGATCACGTCGGCGAGGTCGACCTTGTTGGCGCGCTTGATCGCCATGAACTCGCGCTGGAACGCGGGGTTGCCGGCGTGTTTCTCCAGCCCGTGCAGCAGCTCGATGTTGCGCGGCCACTGGTCGCCGATCGTCCGCGTGATCATGTCGGAGAGGCGGCGGTTGCACTTCAGGAGCCAGCGGCGCGGCGTGATGCCGTTGGTCTTGTTCTGGAATTTGCCCGGGTAGAGCGCGTCGAACTCCGGAAAGAGGTGCGCCTTGAGGAGCTGGGTGTGCAGTGCGGCCACGCCGTTGACCGCGTGGGTACCGGCGACGGCGAGGTTGGCCATCCGGACCATTTTGCCGCCGTTCTCCTCGATGAGGGAGCAGATGCGCTTCTTCTCGTCGTCGGCCGGCCAGCACTGCTCCACCGTGTCCATCAAGCGGCGGTTGATCTCATAGATGAGCTGGAGATGGCGCGGCAGCACACGCTCGAACAAGCCGACACCCCACTTCTCCAGCGCCTCGGGCAGGAGGGTGTGGTTGGTGTAGGCGAAGGTGCGGGTGACGATCGCCCAAGCCGGATCCCAATCCATCTGGTGCTCGTCGGTCAGGATGCGCTGGAGCTCGACCACGGCGATGGCGGGATGGGTGTCGTTGAGCTGCACCGCCACCTTGTCGGCGAAGTTGGCCCACGAGTTGGCGCTGTTGCGGAAGTGGCGCCGAATGATGTCGCGGAGCGAGCAGGCGACGAAGAAGTACTGCTGCACGAGCCGCAGCTCCTTGCCGTTCTCGGTCTTGTCGTTCGGGTAAAGGACCTTCGAGACGGTCTCGCCGACCGCCTTCTCATGCACGGCCTCGACATAGCCGCCCTGATTGAAGGCGGTGAGGTTGAAATCCTCGGTGGACTTCGAGGCCCAGAGCCGGAGCAGGTTGACGGTGTTGGTGCCGTAGCCGGCGGTGGGGATGTCGTGCGGCACGCCGATGATGGTCTTGGTGTCGACCCAGCGCGGGCGGTAGTTGCCGCGGTCATCGAAGACATTCTCGACCCGGCCGAAGAGCTTCACCTCCTGGGTGTACTCGGCGCGCACCACCTCCCACGGGCAGCCGAAGATGATCCAGTTGTCCGGGGCCTCAATCTGGTTCCCCTCGAGGAAGGCCTGCTTGAAAAGGCCGTACTCGTAGTAGATGCCGTAGCCGAGGGCCGGATAGTCGAGCGTGGCGAGCGAATCGAGGAAGCAGGCCGCCAGCCGGCCGAGGCCCCCGTTGCCGAGACCCATATCAACTTCGCACTCGCGGATCCGGTTGAAGTCCTGCCCGAGCCCAGCGAGCGCTTCGTGGACGATGTCATCGAGACCGGTCGCGAGCAGGTTGTTCCGGAACAGCCGGCCCATGAGGTATTCGAGCGAGAAGTAGTACAGCCGGCGGACATTCTTTTCATTGTGCACCTTCTGGGTGCGGATCATGCGCTCGTGGATGCTCTCACGCACGGCGAGGGCCGTGGCGATCCACCAGTCGCGGGCCGAGGCCGAGCCGGTGTCGCGCGCCAAGGTCGAGGTCAGGTGCCGCGCAATCGCCACGCGCATGGCGGTGACCCCGTCGTCGGTCGCCCGACGGTGCGGCATTTCGGCCGCAGCCGCCGCGGCCTTCCGGGACTTGGCTGGCTGCTTGGACGGAGCGGATTTCTTGGACTTGGACGCGGAAGGCATGTGGTTGGTAATCGGTTTGGAACGACCGGTGTCCGTAACATAAACCGTGCCATCGTCATCGGCACGGTCACGCCTAATTTGACCTCTGAAAGCGACGATCCAGTTCCGCGTGGCTCAGTTCGACGTACGTGGGCCGTCCGGCGGGGCTGGTCAGGGGTGTGCGCGTCGCAAACAACTGACGCACGAGGTCGAGGTTTTCCTCGGGGCCGGCAGCAACGGGCAGGCGGATGGCCTTGGCGGCGGCGAGGCGAGCCAGTTCCTCACGGGCGAGGTCGGGATTGCGCTCCTGCAGGCGGCCCTCGCGCATTGCGCCCAAGACATCACGCAGGAACGGCTCAGCGTCGGCCGGCTCCATCCACGAGGGCACGGACTCGATCCGGAAGAAATTCCGGCCAAATTCCGCCACCTCAAACCCATGTTCGAGCAGGAACTTCCGTCCGTCGACCAGCAGGCTGGTCGCCACGGGGTCGAGTTCCACCGGCACGGGCAAAAGGAGGCGCTGCGAGGACACACGGCCCTCGCGGAACTGTTCCTGCAACCGCTCGAACCAGACCCGTTCATGGGCGGCGCGCCGATCCAGCAACACGATCCCGGCCGGGGTCTCGAACAGCGCGTAGACGCCGTGCGCCTGTCCGAGGAAGCGCCAGGACCGCGCCACGGGCGCGGAGCCGGATGGGCCGGCGACTGCCGGCGATGAGCCAGCCTTCGCCGAACCTACGGCGGGTTCGCCCTGACGCCCCGCGCCAGGCGAAGAGGGCTGAGGACCGAGGGCTGCCGGCGGACCGGACAAGGCGACCAGATCGGCCCGGTGCAGGGCCGGGGTGCCTTGCGGATTCGAGATTGGAAAACTGAAATTTGAAATCCCACCGACAGGTGCCGGAGCACTGCGCGCCTCTGAGATTTCAGATTTGAGATTTGAGCCCGCGAGTGCGGGCGCCGCCAGCTCGCCGAGCTCCCGCAAGCGTTGCAGCACGGCGCGAATCACAAAACTCCGCACGGCCGGTTCGCTGCGGAAACGCACCTCGCGCTTCGCCGGGTGCACGTTCACGTCGACCGCCGCCGGATCCAGCTCAAGAAAGACAAAAGCCAAGGGATAGCGCCCCTTGGGCAGCGACTGGTGATAGCTCTCGATCAGCGCGTAGTTGAGCGTGCGGCTGTCGACCGGCCGCGTGTTCACAAAGGTGATCATCTCGTGCCGGGTGGCGCGACCCGTGCCGGGACGGCCGATGAGCCCGGTCAGTCTCAGCCCGGCTTCCTCGCTCTCGATCGGCACGAGTTCCGCGCCGATCTGCCGGCCGAAGATCTCGACCACGCGCTCCGCGAGCGTGGCGCACTCGGGCGACCGGAAAACCACCCGCCCGTCCTCGATCAGCGTGAACGCGGTGCGCGGGCAGGCCAGCGCGTAGAGCCGCACGCATTGCACGATGTGCGCGGCCTCCGTCTGGTCGGTCTTGAGGAACTTGCGCCGCGCCGGGACCGAGTTGAAGAGCTGGGTGACCTCGATGCGCGTGCCGACCGGCCGGCCGCAGGCGCGCACGTGGCGGAACTTCCCTCCATCCACGAGGATCTCGGTGCCCTCCTCGGCCGCCGCCTCGCGGGTCTGGAGCAGGAAACGCGACACGCTGGCGATCGAGGGCAGCGCCTCACCGCGAAAACCGAAGGTCCCGAGCCGGTCGAGGTCGGCCGCCGCCACAATCTTGCTCGTGGCGTGACGTTCGAGAGATAGCAGGGCGTCGTCACGCCCCATGCCTTGGCCGTTGTCCTCGATCCGCATCAGGGAGCGACCGCCATGGCGGAACTCGACCTCGACCCGGGTTGCCCCGGCATCGAGCGCATTCTCCACCAGCTCCTTGACCACGGCGGCCGGCCGCTCGATCACCTCGCCGGCGGCGATCTGGTTCGCCACGCGGTCGGTAAGGATGCGGATCTTGGCCATGGACGGATAGGAAATCCCCGAAACCCCGTGGAACGGAAGCCCGGAAAAGGATTTTTCGCCACAGAGGCACAGAGCTCATAGAGCCCGAGCCTCAACCAATCCACGAGGCTTGGGCTCTGTGAGCTCTGTGCCTCTGTGGCAAAACCCGGCTCGAAAGAATCGCGGCCGGCTCGTCGAGCCAGCCCTACCCTGGATCTGCCGGCCTCAGTCGTTCCGACGGCTGCCCGAGAGAATCATCAGGATGTGCAGCAGGTAGCCGAGCGAGGCGGTGAAGGCCGCGATATAGGTCAGGCCGGCGGCATCGAGGGTCTCGTGCACGCCCTTCATCTCGTCGCGGTCCAGGATCCCGAGATTGACCAGCTGGACCTTGGCCCGGCGGCTGGCGTCGAACTCGACCGGCAGGGTGACGAACTGGAAGACGCAGATGATGCCGAGGGCAATGGCTCCCATCAGCATGATGTTATAACCAAAGCCGCCGTGGCCGGTGAACAGGTAGATGCCAAACATCATCGCAAAATTGGCCACACCCGAGGCGATCTGGGTCGCCGGCGCCAGAGTCTGACGGAAAGACATCATCTTGTAGCCGACCTTGTGCTGGATGGCGTGGCCTGCCTCGTGGGCCGCGACGCCGAGCGCAGCCAGGCTGGTGCCGTTGTAATTGTGCTCGGACAGCGCGAGGCGGTGGTTGAGGGGATCGTAGTGGTCGGTGAGCTCACCGGGGACCTCGACGATCTCGACGTTGTCGATCCCGGCGGAGCGCATGACCGCTTCGGCCGCCTCGCGGCCCGTGAGGCCGCCGCGGGAGAGGATCTGCACATTCCGGGCGTACGCGCGGCGGATCTTCATCTGCGCGTAGAAGCCGAAGATCATCGGGACGACGATCAGGAGGAGCCAGATGGGAAGGTGGGAGATAAAGGACATGATCGGAAAGTTTCAGGTGGAGGGACTGGCAGACACCTTAATCAACAACAGGGATTTTCCAGTGAAAAAGATGTGGTTTGGAAATAAGGTGGGCGGACTCCAAAGCGGGAAAGGACAGTACCTGTGCCGCCACAGCCCCTGTCCCGGCGGCCGGGGACCGCCCGCCCCCGACTGTTCGCCTCAC
>CAIYFD010000376.1 GCA_903925425.1 uncultured Opitutia bacterium
ATCGGGCCGCGAGACGGCGGGCACCTTGGCCGCATCGTTGACCTGCCGGCCGGCCCAGCCCGAGAGGTGCTTTGCGGAACGGTCGAACCAGCCAAAAGCCACCAGCGCCTGCGGCCCGCGCCAGCCCGGGATCGCCAGCCGCGGGCCCGTGCCCGAGGAGACCAGCGACGGATCCTCCCAAAGCGCGTCGGCCGCCACCGTCAGCGCCGCGACCGCGGCATTCACCTGCGGGTCGGGGGTGTCCACCGCGGCCTGCGCGACAATCGCCGCGCGGGCGGCGTCGACGGACTTGAAGAGGTTCGCGAGCGCCAGCGGCGCCGGGTTGCGCGGTCCGGCCTTGCCCGCGCGTTGCACGACCACATGGGCCGACGCGCCGGCCCGCACCGCGGCGCGGCCGATGAGCACGGGCTGCGCCCCGGCCTTCGAGGCCAGCAGCGCGTCGAGATTGTCGAGCGCGGCCGCGTCACCCACCGCGAGGCGGCCATCTGCCGGGCCCGCGCCATTGAAGACGCCGGCCTTGGCGGTGTACTCGAAGCTGCCTCCGTTGAGCTTGAAGACCCCGCCCTCGTAGTCCGCCGGTGCAAAACCCGGGGTCCCGGTGGAGTCCACCGCGCCGCTCGCACCGCCAAAGGTCCAGACAAGGTCAACCGGTCCGCCCTGCGAGAGTTCGGCCCGCAGGATCAGGCCGTCGGCATCCTTCAGTGGCAGCACCGTGATCGTCATCACCCCCAAGCCCAGGGCGGGGTCGCGGACCTCGTAAATCATGGCCCCGGCCCGGTAGCGGGCCGTCACGCGCTGCGCGGCCGTCAGCCAGCGGCTGCCCGTGGCGGTCGCGACCCCCAGACGCACCAACCCGCCCTTGCCCGGCAAAGCCAGCGCGAGCTCCGGTTTTTCCCCGGCATCGACCCGAAAACCGTCATTCGGGCCGTAAAGGGCGCGATTGAACCGGCCGGCGCCGTTCTCGATCACAAAATCCTGCCCATCCGCGCGGTAACGCAGCGTCCGCTCGGCGGCGCCCGGGATCTGGCCCAGGGCGACGGCGGCCAAGGCCACCATGAGGCAGCCCGCGCCCAAGTGCCAGAAGGCGCTGGCGGGTGAAGTGCGCGACGGGCCGAACATGACAGGTGAGCCTGTTCAGCGCCCGCGGACAGGAAAGAGGAAAGTGGCCCGCCCAAACGAGGGGCCGCCGGCCGTTTGCTGCGATTTTCCGTGGCCGACCCCGGCCAGACAACCCCGGCGACAATGTTTCCGGGCCAACCGACGCCCGCGCGGCACGGCGGACCGATTACGGGGATTCCGCCATCAATCTGCCCGCCAAAACGTGGCGGAGCTGCGTTTCCGTACCTGCGAAGTAATACTAGGTATCTATATTTCTATCTTGATACACTTTCGGGTCTCGCCCGCATAACATTTGCCCGGCTCCTGCGTCTTAGCGTGGCTCCCCATGATCTCGCATTCGTTTCAGTGCCTCTCAGTCCACATCCCCAAGGCCGCCGGCAACAGCGTGAACCGGGCCTTCGGCGTCGACTGGCAGGACCACCAGGACATCGCGCGGTACCAGACGGAACTCCCGCCCGCGGTTTTTGCGTCTTACTTCAAATTCACCGTCGTGCGCAACCCGTGGGACCGCCTGCTCTCGGATTACAACTACCAGGTGCGCAAGAGCCGGCCCGCCGACTCCAAGCTGCATCTCTTCGACGCACGCGGGGCCCGGCGCAATTTCGCCGCGTGGACCGAGGCCGCGCTCTCGGAGACCTCCCGGTACCCGGCCAACAGCTGGGGCGGGAACGTTTCCCCCGGCATCCACCGGTTCAGCCCGCAGCTCGACTGGATCTCGCTCGCCGGGACGCCGGCGCTGGACTTCATCGCCAGCTTTGAGCGCCTCGACGACGATTTCCGGGTCATCAGCCGGGCCGTCGGCCTGGAGCAAAAGGATCTGCCCAAGCGCAATCCCCGGTTCCACTTTCATTACTCAAGATACTACGACGACGCCACCCGCGACCGGGTCGGCCGATATTATGCCGCGGACATCGCAGCGTTCGGCTACAAGTTCGAGGACCGGAAATTCCGGCTGAGCTGGCCGGGCTGGAAAGCACTCCACCCGGCCCGCGTGGTCCCGGGACCGACGGCCGGCACCGGCTTCGTGGAAAAAGCCTCTTCCCAGCGCGCCGCCTGAACCGGCCATGGGAAGCATCGATCAGGTATCGCCGCCGGCTGAAGGTCTCCCGCCGGTCCGGCCCGCCCCCTTGGGACACCGCGGCGCCGTCGTCTGGCTGACCGGGCTTCCCGGCTCCGGCAAGACCACCCTCGCCCGCGCCCTAGAACAGCAACTCCGCGCCGGCGGGCTGAAGACCGTCGCGCTCGACGGCGACGACCTGCGCCGCGGCGTGAGCCAGGGCCTGGGATTCTCGCTGGCGGATCGCCGGGAGAGCATCCGGCGCGCCGCCGAGGTCGCACTCTCTCTGGCCGAGGCCGGAGCCGTGGTGCTCGTCGCCCATATTGCGCCGTTGCGCGAGAGCCGGATGCTGGCGGCCGAGCGGATCCGCGAACGCGGCGTGCCGTTTGCCAAGGTATTTGTGAATGCGCCCATCGCGGTTTGCGAGCAGCGCGACCCCAAGGGACTCTACTGGAAGGCCCGGGCGGGCCAGATCGTGTCCTTCACCGGGATTGATTCTCCCTACGATGCGCCCACGGCCCCGGATCTCGAGATCCGGACCGACCTCGAACCCCTCGCCGACTCCGTGGGAAAAATCGCGCTGCTGGCGTTAAAACTGGCTGAACTTCAGGCGCGGAGCGGGTTCGCTGAATGGCTGGTAGTGCCCTGATCTGGTTGGGCGGGTTAACCCGCCGCTTTTGCCTCAGACCAGGAAGGAACGCGGCGCGTTAAGCATCACGCGCCCGATCGGTACGCCGCCGAGATTGCCAAAGCGTAATCCGGGTGCAACCTGACGGCAATGGTCAGCCCGTATGCTGACGGGCGTGGGGCGGGATCTTTCCCGCCGCGCAAAAAACCAACGGCATTTTTAGCCCAACCCCGATCGCCTCCCGTCTCTCCGACTCCCAGGGCCATCCCACTACTCACCCCCCGTTCCCCATGTCGCACGATCACCATCATCATCACGGTTGCTGCGGTTACTCGACCAATCCCGAGGATTATTTCCTCACCCGCCGCCAGTTCCTCAACCGGGCCGGCCTGGGCCTCGGCGCCCTCAGCCTCGCCACGATGCTCGACCCCTCCGACCTGATCGGCGCCACGGCGCCCGGGCCGGTGACGGGCGGCAATCCCATGCTGCCGCACGCGCCACATTTCCCCGGCAAGGCCAAGAGCGTGATCCACATCTTCGCGCAGGGCGCCCCGTCGCACATCGACACGTGGGACCCGAAACCGGAGCTCTCGCGCATGAACGGGCAAACCCTGCCCGATGGCGGGATCGCGATGGGTTCTCCCTTCAAGTTCAACCGCATGGGCCAGTCGGGCATCGAGGTCAGCGAGCTGTTCCCCAACCTCGGCCAGCACGTCGACGACATGGCCGTGATCCGCTCGATGTACACGGACATCCCGGCCCACGAGGTCGCGACGGTGTTCATGAACACCGGTTCGCTGCGCATTCCGAAGCCCAGCATGGGCTCGTGGGTCGTCTACGGCCTCGGCAGCGAGAACCAGAACCTCCCGGGGTTCATCTCGCTCCGCACCGGCGGCCTCCCGCCTGGCGGCGCCGCCAACTACCAGGCCGCCTTCCTGCCCGGCGTGTTCCAGGGCACCAGCGTCAGCACCACGTCGCCGTCGGTGCAGCAGATGATCCAGAATATCCGCAATCCCTACATCAACCTCGGGAGCAAAGAGCAGGAGCGGCAGATCGAGTTCGTGAAGTCGCTGAATGAGATCCAGGCCCGCAACCTCCAGCGCGACGCCGCGCTCGAGACCCGGCTGCAGTCCTACGAGATCGCTTTCAAGATGCAGACCGAGGCGACCGATGTGTTCGACGTCTCCAAGGAGCCGCAGGCCGTGCGCGACGCCTACGGCAACACGCCCCAGGGCCGCCAGATGCTCATCGCCCGCCGCCTCGTCGAGAAGGGCGTGCGTTTTGTCCAGGTCTGGCACGACGGCTGGGACCACCATCAGGACCTCGAGGTCAAGCTCACCGCCAAGGCGAAGGAAATCGACAAGCCCATCGCCGCGCTCATGGCCGACCTCAAGCAGCGCGGCCTGCTCGACTCCACCCTCGTGATCTGGGGCGGCGAATTCGGCCGCAAGCCGACCAAGGACCGCAACGGCTACGACAACCCAGGTCGCGACCACAACAACCGGGCCTTCACCACCTGGATGGCCGGCGGCGGCGTCAAGGGCGGCATCGTCCACGGCGCCACCGACGAGTTCGGCGCCGAGTCCGTAAAGGACAAGGTGCACGTGCACGACCTGCACGCGACCATCCTGCAGTGCCTCGGCTTCGATCACACCAAGCTCACCTACCGCTTCAACGGCCGCGATTTCCGCCTCACCGACGTCGCGGGCAACGTGGTGAAGCCGATCCTCGCATGAAGACGAATATGATTCCTTCCGCGGGTAGGGCGGGCTCGACGAGCCAGCCGCGATCACACGGTAGCGACGCGTGCACTCACGCGTCCGCGGGAGGGCGGCTGGCGACAGCCGCCCCTACCCTCTTCACCCTCGGCCTGCTGCTTCTCGCCCCCGCCCTTTACGGCGCGGCGACACCTGCCGTCGCCACTCCCGCCCTTGCCGCCCCTGCGCCGATCTCCGCCCAGGACCTCGCATTCTTCGAGAGCAAGGTTCGCCCGATCCTGGTCGAGAACTGCTACAAGTGCCACTCGCGTCAGGCCGACAAGGTCAAGGGCGGGCTCCTGCTCGACACCCGCGAAGGTCTCCTGCACGGCGGCAACAGCGGCGAGGTCGTCGTGCCGGGCAAACCCGACGACAGCCTGCTCGTCGTCGCCATCCGCTACACGGATCCCGAGCTGCAGATGCCCGATGACAAGCGCCTGACCGACCAGCAAATCGCCGACCTCACCGAATGGGTCCGCCGCGGCGCGCCCGATCCGCGCGACAACGCCGCCAAGGGCAGCTCACCCGCGTACGGCGGCGTCGGCCGCCAGCACTGGTCCTTCCAGCCGCTCAAGAAACCCGAGGTGCCCGCCGTAAAAAACGCGACCTGGGTGCAGAGCCCGGTCGACAATTTCATTCTCGAGAAACTCGAGGCCGCCGGCATCGC
>CAIYFD010000377.1 GCA_903925425.1 uncultured Opitutia bacterium
AGGGCGCCGCGCGGGATCTCGATCATGGTGCCGACGCTGTAGCCGATCTTCACCTTCTTCTCCTTCTGGACAGCGGCCGCGACCTCGTGGACGAGGGCGGTCTGGAGATCGAGCTCCTTCTTGAAACCGACGAGCGGGATCATGATCTCGGGCTTGGCCTTGTAGCCGAGCTTGTTCGCCTCGGCGGCGGCCTCGAGGACGGCGCGGGCCTGCATGGCGGTGATCTCGGGATACTTGATGCCGAGGCGGCAGCCGCGGAAGCCGAGCATCGGGTTGAACTCATGCAGCTCGTGCACGCGGTGGATGATCTTCTCGACCGGGACGTTGAGCTTCCGGGCGAGATCCATCTGGGCCTCCTTGGTGTTCGGGAGGAACTCGTGCAGCGGGGGATCGAGGAAGCGGATCGTGGCCGGGAAGCCCTGCAGGGCCTTGAAGATCCCGAGGAAGTCCGCGCGCTGGTAGGGCAGCAGCTTGGCCAGGGCGGCCTCACGGTCGGCCAGGTTGCCGGCGAGGATCATCTCGCGCATGGCGTCGATGCGGTCGCCCTCGAAGAACATGTGCTCCGTGCGGGTGAGGCCGATGCCGACCGCGCCGAACGCCACCGCGATGCGGGTCTGCTCGGGGGTGTCGGCGTTGGTGCGGACCGACAGCTTGGTGGCCTGCGCGCACCACTTCATCAGCTGCGTGAAGCTCTTGAACTTCTCCGTGGCCTTGGCCACGGGGTCGTTGTCCACGAGGCCGGCGATGATTTCGGACGGGGCGGTCTTGATCTTGCCCGCGTACACCGTGCCGGACGTGCCGTCGATCGAGAGGTAGTCGCCCTCGCCGAAGGTCTGGCCGTCGATCGTCGTGGTCTTCTTGTCGTAGTCGATGTGCACGGCGGCGGCGCCGCAGACGCAGACCTTGCCCATCTGGCGGGCGACGAGCGCCGCGTGCGACGAGACGCCGCCGCGGGCGGTGAGGATGCCCTCGGCCGCGATCATGCCGCGGAGATCCTCGGGGGAGGTCTCGACGCGGACGAGCAGCACCTTCTCGCCCTTGGCCGCGGCCTGGACGGCGCGGTCGGCGTTGAAGTAGATCTGGCCGGTGGCGGCGCCGGGGCCGGCCGGGAGGCCGGTGGCGATGACCTTGGCCTTCCTGACCTCGGCGAGGTCGAAGATCGGGGCAAGGAGCTGCTCGAGCTGGTCGGCCGGGTTGCGCTGCACGGCCGTCTTCCAGTCGATGAGCTTCTCCTTGACCATATCGATGGAGAACTTGAGCGCGGCGGCGGCGGTGCGCTTGCCGTTGCGCGTCTGCAGCATGAACAGCTTGCCTTCCTGAATCGTGAACTCGATGTCCTGCACATCCTTGAAGTGCGCCTCGAGGGTTTTGCGGACGCGGAGCAGTTCCGCGTAGGATTTCGGCATCACGTCCTTGAGCTTGAGCACGGGTTCGGGCGTCCGCACGCCAGCGACCACGTCCTCGCCCTGGGCGTTGACGAGGAATTCGCCGTAGAACTCATTGACGCCATTGGCCGGATTGCGCGTGAACGCGACGCCGGAGCCCGAGGTGTCGCCGGTGTTGCCGAAGACCATCGCCTGCACATTGACGGCGGTGCCCCACTCGGTGGGAATGTTGTACTTGCGGCGGTAGACCTCGGCGCGGTCGTTCATCCACGAGCCGAACACGGCGCCGGCGGCCCCGCGGAGTTGATCCCAGGGATCGTTCGGGAAGGACTTGCCAGTGCGTTCGTGCACCAGGGCTTTGAAGCGGGC